>CAIRRW010000467.1 GCA_903881065.1 uncultured Bacteroidota bacterium | reverse complement strand
CTGGTTTGATGCTCCAATAGGTTATATCTCTGCTACTAAAGATTTGTTGCCAAATAAAGAATGGGAAAAATACTGGAAAGATAAAGAAAACAAAACTTGTTCATTTTATCGGCAAAGACAATATTGTTTTCCATTGTATTATATTTCCTGCAATGCTTATGGCAGAAGGTTCTTATATACTTCCTGAAAATGTTCCTGCCAATGAATTTCTTAATCTCGAAGGAAATAAAATTTCTACTTCGCGCAACTGGGCAGTCTGGTTGCACGAGTATTTGCTGGAGTTTAAAGACAAGCAGGATGTATTGCGTTATACACTTTGTGCCAACGCACCGGAAACAAAGGACAACGACTTTACCTGGAAAGATTTTCAGGCGAAGAATAATAATGAACTGGTAGCAATACTAGGAAATTTTGTGAACAGAACATTGGTACTTACTCATAAATATTATGACGGCAATGTGCCTGATGCTGCGGAATACAACAAGAATGACATTTTATTACTGGAAGAAATAAGTAAGTATCCTGCAAAAATTGCTGCAAGTATCGAGAACTATCGTTTCCGCGAAGCGCTTGCAGAATTAATGAATCTGGCGCGGATGGGTAATAAATATTTAGCTGATAACGAGCCCTGGATTGTTATAAAAACGGATGCAAAGCGTGTGCAAACGGTGATGAACTTATCTCTACAAATTTGTGCCAACCTGACCATTTTGATGGAACCCTTTTTACCTTTTACTTCAGAGAAATTAGGTAAGATGCTTAATCTTAATACCGGATTAAAATGGAATGATGCTACACGAACAAACTTATTATTAACCGGACATAAAATAAATGCTGCGAGTCTTTTGTTTGATAAAATTGAAGATGAACAGGTGACTTTTCAGGTAAACAAATTAGCCAATTCTAAAATGGAAAATGAAGCCGCAAATAAGCCAGAAATCCCGAGTCAAAAACCCGAAATTACTTTCGATGACTTCTCGAAAATGGATATTCGTGTTGGAACTATTCTTGAAGCTGAACGTGTTCCGAAAACTGACAAACTGCTAAAGTTGAAAATTGATACCGGAATTGATATTCGCACCGTAGTTTCGGGGATTGCGATGTATTATAAACCAGAAGATATCATCGGGCAGCAGGTTAGTATCCTTGTAAATCTTGCGCCGCGAATGCTTAAGGGAATTGAAAGCAGAGGAATGATTTTATGCTCGGAGAATGACAAAGGCGAATTGAGCTTTGTATCACCGATAAAAAACAATGTGAATAACGGGGCAATGATTAAGTAAGTTACTGTTTCTGCTAATTAAAAACCCTCCTTACTTAACCAAAGTAAGGAGGGTTTTTGTTTTTAATATAGGGGTGGTTCTTCATCTTAACTGAAATGAAGAAGGTGAATAAAGAAGATTTGGCTTCGAAATAGAAGAATTGAATTGACTAAAGAAGAATTGTTGGCTTTCAAAGTAGAATTCTGATTCTTCTTTAGTTCCGGACGGTGTTACTTTGGCTCCGGATGGTGTTGCTTTGGTTCGGGATGGTGTTAGAATCACTTATTATTAAATCTCTAAAATTATCCTATTTGTCTTATTAATTTGGTTTATTGGAATAATGTTAGCAGTTTTGTCTAATAAATAAAATAATTTAAACTAATAAAAAAGCCATGAAAAAAAGAATACTAATTACGTTTGCTGTTATTCTCTGGAGTGCAGCGATGTTTGCAAAGCCGGTAGCTATTACTGATGCTCAAACTATTGCAGTGAATTATTATAAACACTATGCTAGCAATCGTATTACTGATTATACTGTTACAAATCAGTATACGGAAAAACAGGGCAGCCTAAATCTGTATTATACTTTTACATTTGCTTCGGGTGGATTTGTGATGATCGCAGCTGATGATGCGGTGATGCCTGTTATAGGGTTTTCGGACGAAGGAAGTATCGACATTAATAATGTGCCAGCAAATGCACAGTCTTTTTTCAACGGATATAAAAGTGAGATTTCACATATTATCTCTTCTCAGTTGCCAAATGTTGAAACAAAGGCAGTTTGGGATAATATAAGGTCTCAAAGTTTTGAGAAGAGTACAAATGCTGTGACTCCTATCTGTGCAACTACTTGGGATCAAAGTTCACCGTATGGTAATTTATGTCCTGTTCAGGTGACAGGATGTGTGGCTACAGCAATGTCGCAAATAATGAAAAAATGGGCATATCCAACTACAGGTACTGGTTCTCATTCGTATACATCAGCAAGTTATGGTGTACAATCGGCAAACTTTGGAACTACTACTTATAACTGGGCGTCAATGGCTAATTCATATACAGGCACTACTACATCTGCTCAAAAAACAGCAGTTGCTACAATAATGTACCATGCCGGTGTTTCTGTAGATATGGATTATAATGCTTCAGGTTCAGGAGCAAGTGCGTATGCTATTCCTCCTTCATTAATTAACTATTTTAATTACCAACCAAGTTGTGAAATTAAAAACAGAGCTTCTTTTCCAACTGATGCATTATGGGCTACACTTGTAACCGCAGAAATGGATGCTGGTCGCCCTGTGGCTCTTACAGGAGATAATAATGGCGCTGCCGGTTCTGGACATTGCTGGGTATGTGATGGATATAATACAGCAACACACTTCCATATGAATTGGGGGTGGAGTGGTTCATACAATGGCTATTTTTATTTGACATCATTAAATCCGGGAACAGATCTTTTCAACTCAGACCGTCAGGCAATTGTTCGTATTCAACCAAAGAGTGCGCTAGTTCCGATTGCTAACTTTAGTATCAGTAATAATATACCGGCTGCTAACGCTCCAGTTGATTTTACTGACTTATCATTAAACAGTCCTACAACATGGCTTTGGACTTTTGATGGTGGAACACCAGCAACATCAACTCTTCAAAATCCTACAGGAGTTACTTTTGCTACTAACGGGTACCATGTTGTTTCATTAAAAGTAACGAATGCAAATGGTAATGATATGATTACAAAAGAACGTTTGGTTAAAGTAGGTGGTGCGCCGACTGTTTGGATTAAACAAAATTCGGGTTTTGCTACTGCTTCAAGAGGAATTGACGAGATTGACATTCTTGATGCGAATACTGTTTGGGCGAAAGCTTATGATGGTACTAATCCGACAGGATATATCAGAGAATTTACAAGGACGAATGATGGTGGTGCTACATGGAATCCAGGTTCAATTACATTTACAAATTCAACCAACTATGGTGTTTCAAATTTATTTGAATTTGATTACAATACTGCTTATGCATGTATGTTCCCAACAAGTGGAACTGGAGGATTGATTGTAAAAACTACTGATGGCGGAACAACTTGGAATACACAACCGAGTGCTGTATTTACAAATAGCTGGGCTGACTTTGTTCATTTCTTTGATGCAAACAATGGAGTTTGTGTAGGTGATCCTACAGCAACAACAGGCAATAAGTTCTTTATTTATACTACAAGTAATGGCGGAACAACATGGACTCAAATACCTACAGCAAACAGTCCAAATTGCTTAAGCAGTGAAACAAGTATTACTAATTATTATCAAGCTGTAGGAAACACTATGTGGTTTACGACAACTAAAGGGCGAGTTTACAAATCGACTGATAAGGGTGTAACGTGGACTGCTTCTACAACAGGCTTTACAAACTCTTTCTCTTTAAGAATGAAAGATGCAAATATTGGAATTGCAGTAACAGATACTACACCACTAGGATATAAGAAAACTTCGAATGGAGGAACTAGCTGGACAACATTTACACCTACAGGATATGTGGTAACAACACCAAAACTAGCGTATGTACCAGGAACACCATCGACATGGATAGATGTGGCTGCATACCCAAGTAATGGATCGACTTACAGTACAAATGACGGAGCTGCATTTATGAACATAGACAGTGGTTCAGTAGCATTTACTTCTGTTGCATTTATGGATATTAATACCGGCTGGGCAGGTAGTTTTAATGCGAGCTCGACAAATGATGGGATTTACAAATGGAATCCTACTGTAATTAGTACTACAGGTGTTAATCAAAACTCATCCACTGATGGTGTTATTTCCGTTTACCCTGTGCCATCCAAGGGTATTATTAACATTGGACTAGGTAAGATAGAAGATGAAAACATGAGTATTACAGTTTATAATATTTTAGGTTCGAAGGTTATGAGTATGCAGCAAAGAGCTGTTTCAAATGATTTTATTCAAATTGATTTGTCTGATAAGGAAGCTGGACTTTACTTTATCAACATAGTTAATGGAGGAAAAATAACTACCAAGAAGATTCAGATTCAAAAATAAAATAGCAAATT
>CAIRRW010000466.1 GCA_903881065.1 uncultured Bacteroidota bacterium | reverse complement strand
GTGATCAATTGGATGGTGTTATAGATAATATAGAAAAGGAAAAAGAGCGAGAGAAAAATCAGAAATAAAATCAATAAAAAGCCCCGAAAATTCGGGGCTTTTTATTTAATACGATTGATAACAATTGTGTTCCCTCCTGAATAATCAATATTCCAGCTTTCATCAAAAATTAATGGCAGGTATCTTTTATATAAATGTATTCGTGCAGTTAATTTATCTTTGGGTTCATAATCCCTAGCTAGGCCGGAAAATTCATAGGTCATCATTTTAGGATGCTGACTCATAAACATCTTCACCACTTTTACTATTGTATTCATTACTCTATAAATTTCTCCTTTATTTGTTAAGGAATATTCCTCCCCATCATATTCATCATTGAGAACGCCAAATACAATGGTGGCATGGAGAATGTTTTCTTGTCTTCGACCAAAACGAACTTCATATTCTACTCCACTGTCAGTAGTAAAATAATATAAACCGGCAGAACTAATTGCAGGCAATGTAATTTTATATTCTTCCAAGAAGTGTTCTTCCATATAAGGATTCATCTATTTTAGAGCACGAAATTAAGGAATAATAAATACCTTTGAAGACCGAAATCTATACTATTAATTGAAAAAACTTGTTTTCCTCCTAACCATTATAAGCTTTACCGCCTATTCTCAAAATGTATCTGTAATTAAGATTACAGATTTTGAGAAACGGATAAATAATAATTCGGATACAACTTACATACTGAACTTTTGGGCGACTTGGTGTGTTCCCTGTGTAAAAGAACTGCCCGAATTTGATAGTATTAATACTGTTTATAAAAACACAAACGTAAAAGTAGTTTTAATCAGTATGGACTTTAAGGAGGATTTAAGTACTAAACTTTTACCTTTTATCAAAAAAAGGAATATTAAATCGGAAGTGCTTTTGCTGGATGAAACAAATGGAAATTATTTTATCCCTAAAGTCTCCGAACAATGGAGTGGAGCTGTTCCGGCAACTCTAATTGTAAATAATAAATTTAAGATAAATCACTTTTTTGAAAAGAAATTAACGTATGAATTTCTTAAATCGGAAATTGATTCAATAAAATAAATAATATAATTCTATGAAATTAAAATTTGTTAATGTAGCTCTTTTGGTAGTGGCAGCAGGCGTATTTATTTATGCGTTTTTTATTTATGATACTGATAAACCCATCCGTTATCTTGCTATTTTCGGTGAGAAAAGTTATGAAGCCAAAGGCGGCAAAACGGATACTGTTTATCATACAATTCCTGCTTTTAGTTTTACAAATCAGGATGGAAAAACAATAACTGACAAAGATTATAACAACTGCATATATGTTACCGACTACTTTTTTACCACCTGCCATAGTATTTGTCCTATTATGAGTAATCAGATGGAGCGAGTGTATGAAAAGTTTAAAGGAAATAAGGAGGTTAAATTTTTATCGCATACGGTAGATCCGGAAACCGATACAGTGGCGCAATTAAAAAGTTATGCAATAAAACACAATGCCGATGGTGTCCAGTGGAATTTTGTAACCGGCAGTAAAAAGGATTTATACTCGATTGCACGAAAAGGCTATTTATTAAATGCAGAGCAGGGTGATGGAGGGCCGGAAGATTTTATTCACACACAAAATTTTGCTTTAATTGATAAAGAAAAACGTATCCGTGGATTTTATGATGGTACTGACTCCACAAATATGAATATGCTGATGAAGGATATTGAATTGCTTCTTAAAGAATATCATTATAAGGATAAGAAATAGAAGACATTTTATTAGGATTTTATCTCAAAAACACATAATGAGACCAAATCCCATGTGTTTGCTTCCATACAACATAAGTTTGCTTCCATGCAACATATGTTTGGTTCCATACGACATAAGTTTGCTTCCACACAACATAAGTTTGGCTCCATACAACATGAGTTTGCTTCCATGCGACATGAGTTTGCTTCCATGCGACATAAGTTAGCT
>CAIRRW010000465.1 GCA_903881065.1 uncultured Bacteroidota bacterium | reverse complement strand
TGTCTTTTCCATCACCGCCCTAGCCACCGAAATAGGATGCTTAATATGCTCCAAACACGCCACAGAACCAATGTTCGACAACTCATCCATAATGCACGCATCCAGCGTTACATGCCCATCCCTCTCCGGACGCCCACCCAATCCAACACTTCGTTCACTCATATTCCCTTCAGGCACCATCACACCTGCCTCCACAGCATCCAATGCTTTTCCATTTTTGTTCAGCACTTCCCATGCCGCTTCATTAGCTTGTATTCCAAATTTCCAAGTAGATATTACGATTGGCTTGGTGCCAGTTGCACTAACTTTCAGTGATGAAGCGTTCGATTCATTAACATTGGTAATTACTGCAGCGGCAGCTAATGCCGATGTTTTCAGAAAATCTCTTCTACTATCCATTTGTCCCAATTTTCATTCATTTATTGCTCACAAATATACCTCTTTTCCCAAAAACAGCTCTATTAACTTGCGGTCACTGAGCCTGTCGAAGATTCGGTCACTGAGCTTGTCGAAGTGGGCGAATCTCCTTCCTGCCATTCATCAAGTTCCTCCCTGCCCTCACGCGGTATCTTTTTTTCTTTAATTTTTTCGCTGCGCGGCAATGGCAAAAAAGGATACTTCACGCGGGTCAGGCGCAGTTGGAAGTTCCTCGTCATCATCAAGTTTTCCATACCAACACCCAACCCTGTAAGGGTGATATATTGGTAGCCACGGGTTTTAACCCGTGGTAACAAATAAAAATAATTTTAATTCCATCCCCCTGCTTTTTCAAGGAGGGGGCGAGGGGGTGGTAAAAACAAAAAACTCTTCACGTTTCCGTGAAGAGTTTTTTGTTAACGCTTCTACTATTTATTATTCCAACACCACTTTCTTATTCACCACATTTTTATTTGCATCTGTAATTTGTACAAAATAAATTCCTTTACTCATTTCTCCTTTTTCCAACACATAATCTTTGCCTGAAAAGTTTATAGTTTTTATTTCTTTTCCCAATACATCTATAATATTTATCGTAATGTTCTTTTGTAATTCCATAAAAGAAATTGTGCATTGAGAATTAAAAGGATTAGGATAAATAGAAAAACTTGTAGATTCTGTATATGTATTAATTCCTAAATGTTGTGGATAAATAGAAATAAAATTTCCTAACGCATAAGGAGCAGTACCAACAGTAATTGCAACCGAAACACTATTTGTTGCTGTATTTATTAGACTTACATTATTATCATTAGTATTCGCAACATACACCTTGCTTCCGTCTGGGCTTACAGAAACTCCATAAGGATGATTACCAACTGTAATAGTAGTTGAAACAGTATTTGTAGCTGTATTTATTACGCTTACTGTATTACTTCCATTATTTGAAACATACACAGCACTTCCATTTGGGCTTACAACAACACCGGTAGGATTAGCACCAACCGGAATTGTTGCAGAAACAGAATTTGAGGAAGTATTTATAACACTTACCGAACCACCATTATCATTTGCAACAAATACTTTACTTCCATCTGGACTAACGGTTAAACCATCGGGACGAGTACCAACAGTAATAGTAGCCGATACAGAATTTGTAGCAGTGTTTATAACACTTACAGTATTATCTGTACTATTGGCAACATACACTTTTGTTCCATCTGGGCTGGCAGCTACACCCCAAGGAGCAGTACCAACAGTAATTGTAGTAGATACACTATTCGTAGCAGTATTAATTACACTCACAGTATTATCACTTGCATTCGCTACGTATGCCTTAGTTCCATCAGGTATCACCACTATACCATAAGGATGAGAGCCAACTGTAATGGTTGCTGAAACCGCATTCGTTGCAGTATTTATTACATTTACTGTATTGCCGCTATTATTCGTAACAAAAACTTTATTGCCATCTGGACTTACCGATACAGCATAAATAGAACTGCCAACCGGTATTGTAGCAGTTACAGCATTGGTTGCAACATTAATAACAGAAACCGTATTGGTTGTGTTATTCGCAACATAAGCAGTTTGAGAATAAATATTCATACTAAATAATCCTACTGCCATTGGGATTAAAATTCCTCTTGTTATTGTAATTCTATTTTTCATTTTTATTTATTTTTGATTGTTATTTTATTATTGCAACCTTTGAAGTACTTACACCTTTATCTGTTGTAATT
>CAIRRW010000464.1 GCA_903881065.1 uncultured Bacteroidota bacterium | reverse complement strand
GGCTAATAACAACAGTATGTTTAGCCCTGAATGTAATTGACTGGGACACTTTCGATTATAAGAATGCAAAGAACTGGATGAAAATAATAATGATTGCAGTTCCGGCAATAGGCGGATATGTTTCCGAAATCAAGAAAAACGAACCAAAACCATGACAAAATTAGACATATTTTACATCGCCATTATCTTGGTATTGTGTGTATGTGTTCGTGCAGGATGCAATGAATCAAAACGCGCCAAGGATAACGCTGCACTATTAGCGGCAACACAGGACACACTTAAAATCACAAGAAATAGTTTAGGTCAGGAAAAGGCAACCACTACCCTACTCTATGGAAATGTGAAGGACTTGAAAAAGATGCACGTTTCCGATACATCGGCACTGGGTAAGCTGCAAAAGCTTGTTGACAACCTGACTATATCGGTAACTTATTTAAGTAATGTAACGGCTGGTAAAGTAACAGGAAAGACAATAGTTACAATACATGATACTATTTACAAAAACGGAATGGCGTATGTTTATCCTGAATACAAATTCAGCTTTGTTGATAGATGGCAGGATATTAAAAGTATTGCAACCAAGGATAGTACACATATCGACTATAAGGTCTTCAATGAATTTGACCTCAAGCAGAACTGGCAGCGCGATAAATGGTACAAGAGAAGAACTCCTGTCGCCTCCATCCTTAACCTGAATCCTCACACCGAAACAAGAGAGATGAAAGTTTTTACAGTGAAGGAAGATAAAGGCAACCGCTGGCGCGATGCAATCGGCGGTTTTATTGTCGGAGCTTTGGCAGTGGAAGGATTGCACGTTTTAAATGTTCAGATACCGATACGGTTTAAATAATCCGGAAGTACAGTTGAAAACAACTTTAGGATATCACCATGGCCACTAAATACAAAAACAACTGTAGAAGCAGCTGAAAAAAACTCCGGAACGTAAATACAAAAACAACTGTAGGACCAGGTTAAACATTTTCCTGATCCTACATACAAAAACAACTTTAGTGACCGCCATGAAAAAAAAAGAATTTATAAACAGAATGCGTGAAGACCTCGCAAACAATGTCAGGCATAACAAGACATCTGTTGAGAAAATTGCAGCTTCATTTGGCATCACCGATAAAAATAATGTAAAGGAATTTACTGAACTTGCAATAGTACTGGAAGCACGAAGACTGGCAAGGCGTGGCGTTTCTGTTTATGAAAAATACTTGGACATTGTAAGCCTTTACAGCAATCAGGTAACACTTTCGCACCGTACTTCCCAAAGTATGTTATTGCAGCAGTACTCTACCCCTGCTCCCATTGCTTTTATGGCAGGAGTATTTTGCGGTGCGGATGTTCCGCCATCCGGCAGAACCGGAATCAAAAGTTATTTTGAACCCAGTGCAGGAAATGGACTGTTGACAATTGCAGGTTATCCCGAAACATTTACAGTTAATGAAATTGATGAAACAAGAAACGAAAACTTAAAAGGTCAGGGATTCCGCGAAATAATGAAGCAGGATGCAACAAAGCCTTTTATAAAATATTTTCATTTATTTGATGGCATCATTACAAACCCTCCATTCGGGAAATGCGATAAGGTAGATGTAAATGAATTTGAATTTTCAGTACTCGACCATGTGATGTGCATCAGAGCATTGGACACTATGAAGGATTCGGGACGTGCAGCTCTTATCATAGGAGGACATACGGACTGGGATGAGAAGGGAAGAATACAGGCAGGAAAAAACAGAAACTTCTTTGTATATCTGCATAAATATTATAATGTACTGGACACGATAAATATTGACGGACATAAATTGTACAGCCGTCAGGGAACTGCATTTAATGTGCGGCTGATTCTTATTGATGGAAGAAAGGAGTTGCCCGGAGGATTCCCGCCATTGAAAAACGAAAACGATGTTGTGGTTTATTCTTTCGAAGATTTATACAATCGTGTAATTCGGTTTGTCGGAACAAGAGCAGCTGGTACAGATAAAAACATCTTTACTGCAGATTTGGAATTTGAAGCGGAAGCACTGGCTTTGGAATTGGACTTAATGAGTTTACAGGGTTTAAATGGTGGATTTATGAACACAATTAATAAAATATCAGAATTAGTAAGATGTGCATATAAAAGAATAATGCCTGTTGAGAAGTTTGT
>CAIRRW010000463.1 GCA_903881065.1 uncultured Bacteroidota bacterium | reverse complement strand
TACCAGAATCAACTTCTTACTTTTATGGAAATTGTTATGCGAATTGGAACAATTTGTAACCGACATTTTCATGACTAATTTATATTTCCTAGTATTTAATAATTATTGCCAGAACCCCCTCCGCCAAAATCTCCTCCGCCAAAACTATTCGTATCATTTTGATGCTGACTGGTTGCCTGAGCCGAAAAACTTTGGGCAATAATTAAAGCTTCCGCATTTTTTTTCAAGAAATTATCTTCATTCGCATCTTCCTTAAAGGTGATGCCATGTCGGTCTGTTTTCAGGTATTTAATGGAGAAATAAGCAATCAATATCATTATAATTCCGGCACCTGTCAATGTTATTTCGGGATGATGCAGACTGAAATAATATTTGAATGTGAGTGCTGATGCCGTGATGAGCAACAGGCTAATCAATAAAATGGTTTTGTTTTTTGTTTTTAAAGCGCAATAAGCATACAGCAGAGGAACCGATGCGGTGAGAAAATAAAACAAAAAAGCAAGCGGAATCTCCTGCCCATCTTCCAGTTTCATATCGAAAAAAGCAATGCTGTTTTCGCGAATTACAAAGTAATTACCGGCAAGATAAAATAGTACTAATGCCACTGCTTCGCAAACGGAAAGGCAGGCTTTCCATAAGAAATAAGCATCATTTTGTTTTTGTTTTCGGGCAATAAAATAAACAGGAACCGAAAATAACATCAAAGCAAATGGCATTATCAACTTTGCAACAGCACCGATATTTAACAGCGAAAAAAAGAAAATAGCATACAGACAAAGTGCTGCTGCCAGCGTTACAAGCGTTTCCACATAACGGATTGCGGCGAAAATTATAAATGGAAAGAAAAAAACAAGTGAAAATAATATTCTATTGTCTGTAGTATTATCAACCATAATACAGATGCCCGAAAATAGAAACGACAGTGCTGAATACAGCAGTGCATCATCTATTCCGGAGTTATATAGTTTATAGTTTTTGATAAATATTTTCAGGCAAACAAAACATCCAATGGCAAATAAAAAGCAGGTAAAGGATGCAAACCCACTTCCCAAATCGTGATTACCGGTATAAGCAAACAAGCAATAGAAGCCAAGTGCAGCAGAGATAAGCACGCCGGTAAAAATAAAAAGTCCAATCTTGATAAATAAGTTTGGTTTATAAAACGGAGCATCGTATTTGTTTAAAATAGTTGCCATTTGTTCGCCTGAAATCAATTGGTGACTGAACCATTGTTTCGCCTTTTTCACAATGGCAATATTGCGCAGATAGGTGGTGTTATATGATATCATTTTTTAATGCCTAATATGCGTTTATAGAAAATAAAAAACAAAATAACTCCTGCGCAGGAAGCCGCTACATAAAGGAAACCAAGCATTAAACTTGCTTCGTTGGCTGCATGTATCAGCAGGTTAAAGAATCCATATGTCAAGCCGATGTATCCATAAATTACAGATAATAAAAGGAATAAAAACGATTGATTTGTAATTGCATATTTGATGTAATAAAAACAAACAAGGGCAAGAAAAACGAAGCTGATAAATTTTAAATCGAACGTGAATAAAGCCGCCAGAGTAGCTACAAATAATATGTTTGCAGCAAAGTTATTATAACTGAAATCGAAATGTTTTTTAATGTTTCTGTTATAGGAAAGCTTAGAGAAGGCAACTAATGCAATACCTAAAATAATGGCAGTAAAAACTATAGTTAAGCTCGAAAAGTCATTATCGTTAAGCAATTGAAGAGGTGTAACCGTTACACCTGCCCAAGCGGCAAGCCCTGTAATTGCCAGTGATAATATTCCTTTATGGTCGAAAAGATAAGCGCACGCAAAAAATAAAACAGTAGGTATAAGTGTAGCGAAGCCATAATGTTTGCCAAAAGGCGAATACTGATATTGCAGATACCCTATGAATATAGCGAAAAGCATACAACCCAATAAAATTATATAATCGAAAAGAGGAGAAGGAAATGTTACTGGCTCATTACTACAAGGTAATCGATTTTTATTAGCATAATAAAAACAACCTCCACAACTCAGCAAAATCAATGCTAATATAGTTTGATGCCCGATAGTATCAATGTTCAGATAAATTAAAATACCTATTCCAGAAGTAAGAAGCAGGATTCCTAAGTAGAGAATTGTTTTGAGTTCCCAATGAACCGACATTGGTTTTGATTTCTCAAACTCACTAATGGCAGCCAATTGCTCGGCATTTATTATTTCTTCTTTATGTAAAAGATTGCTTTCCAACATTTATTTGATGAGATAAATGTAGGCAATTTTAGTAGAAAAGAATATCAAAAAGTGAAAGTCATTAATATTACCTTTGTACTGAATAATCGAATAATACTATTTAACATGGATTCATTAATAAAAAAGCCGGTAATAATATATGCCGAAAGCACACCAAATCCTTCTTCAATGAAGTTTGTAGCAAACATGATGCTTGTAGAAGGCGGCGGAACGGCACAATACCTGTCGAAAGCGGAAACAAAAGATGCACCGTTGGCAGCTAAATTATTCGAATTTCCTTTTGTTAAAGCTGTGTTTGTGGCTTCCAATTTTGTTACGGTTTCTAAAATAGATGCCATTCAATGGGAAGATATTACACTTGAACTTCGCGACTTTATTCGTACATACATAAGCGATGGCAACCCTATTATTACAGCATTACCTGCAACAGAAGTAGCTGTTGATAATACATTCACCGAAAAGAAAGAAGTATTTACTGAACACGTTGCCCCTTCAAATGAAATAGAAGTTAAGATTATAGAAACACTTGAACAGTACATCCGCCCTGCGGTAGAAGGCGATGGGGGAAGTATTACCTTTAAAAATTATGCTGACGGTATTGTTACCGTTCAAATGCGCGGAGCCTGTAGCGGTTGCCCTTCATCTACAATTACTTTGAAAGCAGGTATTGAAGCGGTATTAAAGAAAATGGTTCCTGAAGTTACTTCTGTTGTTGCTGAAGCAATGTAAAAATCACTTTTGTTACTAATATACATCTGAATTCAACGAACCTTATTAACAATTAAATTAATAAAAGGGAAAAAATGAAATTAGAATCGATTTTATTCGTCGCAGTTATTATTGTTACTTCTGGATGCGAACACAATGGATTGGATAATAATAAAAGAGTGGCACAGCAAATAATTGAAGCAGACAAAGCGATGAGTGAAATGGCAGCAAAGGAAGGGTTCTACAAAGCCATACTCGCATTTGCCGATGATAGTATTGTGAAACCTAATGAAGGAGAATTTCCTATAATTGGAAAAACAGCTTTGGCAAAACACTGGAGAGGAAAGTCAGGGCCAATAACTCTTAGTTGGGAACCTTTTAAGGCAGAGGCTTCTATTTCAGGGGATATTGGTTACACACTCGGTAATTGGAAATATATAACAAAAGATTCGATATTATATGGTAATTATTATACTGTTTGGAAAAGGCACTCAGATGGCAGTTGGAGGGTTATAGTGGACGATGGAAATAATACTCCTCAATTAATAAAGAAAGAATAATAGTAGAAATAGAGGAAATAACAAATAAAAAAGGTCGTTCAATAAATTAGTTGAACGACCTTTTTTATTTGTTATTGTGATTATTTACCAAGCCATTTATAATAAGGTTTCTTAGCATCTGGTGTTGGTTCATCGTTTTTCTTTTTATTAAGTTTCCAACCAATCGTTATTTCATGTGTGCCTGAAGATTGACCAGAAATACCCATTGAAGAGAACTCATATGAGTAATTGAAAATAAAATTACTGCAAATTCTTGCTCCTAAACCTATAGCAATACTTGATTTCTTATAGGTTGGAGTCAGCCAAATTTTATTTTGGTAAATTATAGGAATTGCAATTTCGTAAAATGTTGGAGCATCTTTCGGCAGCATCACAATAGCTGTTGGGGCAATAGCCCAAGTTTTGTTTAATGCTACTTTGTAACTGAGATGTCCTTGATATTGAGTCTCTAAATAATAAAGATGAGTATCCATTGTTTTGTTCTTTAGTAATTGAGGTGCGGAAAAACCAAAATCAATAACCCGATTACGGTATACTATTCCGAAACTGGCATTCATCATGGTAGAAGTTCTGTTGGCGTTAAGTGCTATAGGGTCATCCTGTGCTCCTTTGCTGGAAAGGTCAAGATGGTTTTCAATCACTCCTAACCCAATTCCTAAACTAAGATAATGAAATCCGGATAGGTGTAAATGATATGCATAGTTTAGATTTGCAGAAAGGTTGGTAAAGATACCTGCCTGTTGCGAAGTGACGCTTCCACCTAAGCCCATATTTTTATAAACAAGTCCGTCAGCATAGATGCTTTTTGTTTCGGGCGCTCCAGATATACCCATCCAGTCTCTTCTGTAATTACCGAAGGCTTCAAAAATTTCTCCTGCACCCGCATATGCAGGAGAAAGGGAGAACTTATTTACTACATATTGATTGCTGAGTGAAAGTTGCTGTGCAATCATTTCAATAGGCCTTGAGCCATAAACAATTGTCAATAAAAATATTGAAATAATTATTTTTTTCATTCCTATCAATTTATTTTGTTAAAATATTAATATTCCCTTTTAATGTAGCTTTATCATCACAAGTGATAATATAATAGTACGCACCATCAGGTAGTTTTTTTCCATTGCTAGTTCCATCCCAATCATTATTATAACCATCCTGAGAATATACCAAAACATTCCAGATATTATAAATATTGATTTTACAACTTTGGTAAGCATCTTTGTTTTCAATTACTAAATAATCGTTTATGCCATCACCATTGGGAGTCAGAATATTTGAAGTAGTGGCAACCGAATCTGGTATGGGAAGTTTGTCTATTATAATGTCAGCAGAACTTTTGCATCCGCTAGTATTCGTGCCAGTTACAGTATAAGTACCCGATTGAGAAATAATGATGCTATTGGTGGTTTCTGAATTATTCCACCATAGATAGCTATTAGCGCCACTTGCAGTAAGAGAAAGATTGCTTCCATCATAAAAGACATTTCCGTTTGTACTTGTAGTTATTGAAACTACTGGAAGAGGATAAGCTGTAATATTACTAATTAAGCTAGTGTCGCGACACCCATTTGCTGTAACTGCAACTAATGAAACATAATAAGAACCAATATAATTATAAACATGAGATACATTACCTGTAGATGAAGCAAAATAACTGTCACCAAATGTCCAGTAATAATAATCTGGAGCAGGATTATTAGTTGTTGTATTAGTAAAAAGAGTACTGTCTTTAACACAAGCAGTAGAAACCGTAAATTGTGCAACTGGGACAGGAAAAACTTGTGTTGTTTTTACAGCAAATGCACTACAGCCTTTATCTGAAACACAAATTAATTTAGTTTGATATATTTGTGCAGGACCACAAGTGTATACTGCTGTATCATTTGTATGGCTGTCTGTAAAGTCAACAATCCCATCATTATTAAAGTCCCATTGACTCTGAGCAATTGTACCTGAAATAATAGTAGATAGGCCATAATAGGTAGCTTTCTTTAAAGCACATAGATTATCAACCCTGAAATTTACATTCGGTAAAGGATCAATAACTATGTTTTTTGTAATAGAATCAGGAGTGCCAAAGTTAGGAGTGATTTTTAATTTAATTGGAAACGTACCAGATGTAGTAAAAAGATTTATTATTGTTTTCCCACTAGCGCTATAAGTGCCACTTCCATTCAAATCCCATTTCCATGAGGCTATAGCAGTATCGGCAAGAGTGGACGATGCAACGAATGTAGTTTGACTCCCATAACAAGTGGGAGTGTAAATAAAGTTTGGAGTCTGCCCAAAACTAAATTTTACAAGAAACAATAGAAATAGAGTAGTTGTTTTTTTCATTATGATTTGGTTTAAATCTCCTTTTTCAATTAAATAGTTTTAATAAAGATATTTGAGTAAAGTAATTTCTCTTTTATTGCAACAAATGTAATAATATATGATTTGAAACCGAATATAAAGCAATATTTTTTTTGTATGATTTTTGTCAACTTTCTAAGTTGGTAGAAATTTGTATTTTTGTTAATTCAATAATTAAAATACATTTCATGATGAAAAAAGCATCAGTATTATCGATATTCTTATTCTTTATAGGCAATAGTTACAACGCTCAGGACCTATTAAAAAACAAAGACAATGCTCATACGGGCGAGGTGCTTGCAGCTGCAATAAACAGCGATGCCACTTTTATTGTTACGGGAGGTGTAGATAAAAGAGCAGAAGTTTGGGATGCTAAATCGGGAGAAAAAACTAAAGTCTTTGCTCAGTCTGCTTCAGTTACTACTGTTGCTTTCAGTGCAAATGGAAAATATTTCGCCACTGGTTCTGCAGATGGAAAAATCATTCTATTTGATGCTAAGGAATGGAAACTAAAAAAAATATTGAAAGAACATACTCTCGATATTACTTCTGTTTCCTTTAATCCAATAAATGATTTTTTCGTTACTGGCTCGAAAGACAACAATGCAAAAATATGGGATGGCGTTTCAGGAGGTTCGCTGTATACATTAAGAGGGCATACTAAAGCAGTAAATGCAGTTGCTTTCAGTCCTGATGGTAAAAGTGTTGCCACGGGTTCGGCAGATAACACCATAAAAATATGGGATGCAAATACTGGAATTATGAAGAGTTCTATTGACGCTGTATCAAAAGAGGTAACAGCATTGGCTTGGAGTTCGGATGGAAAATATATAGTAAGTGGTGGGTCGCAAGGGGCAGTGATAATTTGGGAAGCAGTTTCGGGAACAAAGATGATGGAAACTGAATTTAAATCACAAGTGAATAGTATCGCTATTAGTGCCGACGTGCAATATATTGCGGTTGCAGGAAACAGTAAAAAAATATCTATCTGGAATATAGAAACCAAAGCACTTGCCAAAGAATTTGACGCTCATGATAAAGATGTTAATGCAATTGCCTTTTCTGACAAAGGAAATATTTTTATATCTGTAAGTAATGATGCAAGTCTTAAAATATGGGATGCCGGAAATTTGAAAATCGGGAAGAAAAAATATATGAAAGAAGTTGGAGAACCTAAATTATCAGCTACCAGTTTAGCATTAAATGATGATAATCATAATGGAATAATAGAAAATCCAGAGAAGCCAATTATTAGTTTCATTCTTAAAAACTCAGGAAAAGGCCAGGCATATAATTTAGTTGCCAAGGTTTCTATTGATGCAACAGTTGTTGGATTGCATTACGAAAAGGAAGTTGCAATTGGTAATTTGGAAGCAGATAAATATATGAGTGTTTCAATTCCTATTACTACAGATTCTACATTGGAGACAGCAGCAGGAACTTTTACCGTTGAAATACAGGAAGGAAATGGAAATAATCCAGCACCATTGAAAGTTAATTTTCAAACTCGAGGAGGTGTAAGTTACAGTTATATAATGGTTACGAGTCATGCATATAGCTCGGCAACAGGGAAAGCAGAAATTGGGGCACCGATTACATTAAAATTAAAAATTAAAAATACATCAAGCGGAGAGGCCAAAAACGTAAAAATAAATTATGTTTTTCCTCCAAATGTTATGGCTGTAAATAAGCTCTCTGAGTTAATTCCTAAAATTACTCCTGGTGAGGAAAAGGAAGTAAGTGTTGAATTTTATGCCTCAAAAGAATATATTAAACCAAAAATTAATATAGGACTAAATTTGGAAGGAGCATATTCAAATGCAAACGATTTGGTGCTAGAAGTGAAAATGAATGAAGCTCTTCCTACCACTGAAATTGTGATCTCACAATCTGTAGCAGCTGTTGAGTTGCCCGAAAAACCTATGTTTCGTGGCAGTGGAGATCCTTTGAAAGGCCTTAATGTTTCAAAATCAAAAGATATGGTGATAGGAAATTACTATGCACTTGTTATTGGTATTGACAACTATAAAGGAACATGGCCTCAACTGAAAAATGCGGTGAATGATGCGAAGGCAATTGAAACAATGCTTAAAGCACAATATAAGTTCGATAATTTTAAATCATTATATAATGAGCAGGCAACACGTGAAAACATTATTGCACAGTTGGAATTGCTTGTTACAAATGCAAAACCACAGGACAACGTATTTATTTATTATTCAGGTCATGGGGATTATAAACAGGATTTGAATAAAGGATTTTGGGTTCCAATTGATGCCTCTACCAATTCAACATCAAAGTATATTTCCAATGCGGATATTCAAACTTATCTTGGAGGTATAAAATCGAAGCATACTTTGTTGGTTGCTGATGCTTGCTTTAGTGGGGATATTTTTAGAGGCAATACGCTCTCGGTTCCTTTTGAAGAATCAGAAAAGTATTATAAAGAGGTTCATAGTTTATCTTCCCGTCAGGCAATGACTTCGGGCGGACTTGAACCAGTTATGGATGGGGGGAAAGAAGGGCATTCAGTTTTTGCTTATTATTTTCTGAAAACATTAAGCGATAATTCAAATAAATATTTAGATGCAAGTCAGATATTCAATAAAATTAAAATCCCTGTAATAAATAATTCTGAACAAAGCCCTAAGCTTGCTCCTATAAAAAACACTGGAGATGAAGGAGGACAATTCTTATTTATTAAGAAATAGTTTCTGTTTCAGCATAGTTTGAACCTAAAAGTAATTATGAAAAAGACGAAGTCAATTCTTTTGTTCAAACCAACTTGCCTGTATTTTATTATTACCTGTTTTTCATTTTCACTGTTTACAACATCTCTGAAGGGACAGCGAAACAATTTTCAGACATATTCCATAGAGGATGGTTTGCCTCAGGCGGAGGTGTATTGCATTACTCAGGATAAAAGAGGATATTTATGGATGGGTACTGATGGTGGAGGTATATGCAGGTTTGATGGCATTAACTTTAAAACATTCGACAAAAATAATGGCTTCAAAGGGGAGAATGTTCGTTCATTAATTCATGATAGAAAAGACAGAATATGGGCTGGTACAAAGAAACAGGGAATAATTATTTATGATGGCAATTCACTAAAAAATATAGGAGAAAAAAATGGATTAAAAGGAAGTACAATAATATCCTTGCTAGAGGATAAGGATGGTATAATATGGGCAGGTACGGATGATGCGGGGGTAAACAAAATTACCCAAGTAGGTAAAGATTCATTTAAGATAGAGGTATTTGATATAACAAAAGGGCTAAGTAATAATTCTGTATTTGATATTCTTCAGGATAAAAAAGGGGAAATATGGCTTGCAACTTATGGAGGAATAAATGTATTTCATTCCACGAAGGATTCATTGCATATTGAACAGTTGAAAGGCAGCAGGGATATTCCTTCAGATGAAATACTTTCGATAGCAGAGGATAGGGAAGGTGGTATTTGGTGTGGTACTATGGAAGACGGTGTGTTTCGCATCAATCCGTCCAAAGCCGAAAAAAAGGAAGTGAAAGATTTTATCCATGAACTAAAATCAAGAACTATTTCTACCTACAATCGATTCAATGGATTTAATGCAAATGGAATATGGAAGATATTTCTTTCTAGTGAAAATGAACTTTGGTTTGCTTCGCTTGAGGGTGGTATCATCCGAGAACACTCTAATAAGAATACCAATGAAGTTTCATCAAAATATTCATTTGAACATTACACAGAGAAAGAAGGATTGCCGGGAAATCAGATACTCTCATTTTGTGAAGATACAAAAGGGACAATCTGGATTGGTACCAATGGCTATGGATTGGTAAAATTTTCGGGAGATAAGTTTTCTCATTATTCGGTGAAGGACGGATTGCCGAGTAATATGATTTACGACATTGATCAGGATTCATTAGGTAGTATGTGGGTGGCGACTGGTGGTGGTGGACTTTCTCAAATGCAGATGATACAAGGTAATCTTGCTATTAAAAACTATTCAAGTAAAGATGGATTGCCCGGAAATTCTATTTCTTCAATTGCTGTTGGAAAATCAAAACATAATCAATATGTATGGTCAGCGGTAACGGAAAGCGGTATTAGTAAATTCGACGGTAAAAAATTTACTGCCTTTTCAACCAATGATGGATTAATTGATAATAGTGCTTATTGTATTTATGTTGACAATAATGGTATTGTATGGACAGGAACGCAAGCAGGAATAAGCCGATATGACGGAAAGAAATTCCTCAACAAATCAATGGAGGATATGAAATTTACTGATAAGAATGTTACGGTAATTATTCAGGATAAAAATAATAATGTGTGGTTTGGTACTGGTGGAGGGCTTGCTAAATATAGTGGTGACGGAGTAATTACAACTTATGACGAAGTAGAAGGGTTAACACATAAGGAAATAAAATCGTTGGCAGAAGGACTTGACGGTACTATTTGGATAGGTACTGCGTACGGTGGATTGTATGTGTTCGATAGTAAAGAACAAGGCAAAATAAAAATACACAAGTTTGCCAACGACAGTTTATTAAGTTCCAACAGCATACATTCCATTGTTTTTCTGGATAAACAGAATCTTGTAGTAGGTACTGATAAAGGGTTTGATAAAATTACATTTGATAAGAACAGAAAAATTATTTCTGTGCGAAGTTACAATGCTACAGATGGATTTATTGGTGTGGAGTGTAATGACAATGCCGTATATCAAGACAACAGAGGTAACATTTGGTTTGGTACTGTTAAGGGACTTACACGATATAATTCGGCTGCTGAAAGGAAAGATAATACTCCTCCGCAAACACACATTACAAATATTAAGTTGATGAATAAAGAGGTTACCGATTGGACAAAAAAAACTGACTCAATTGTTCCCTGGTTTGGCATTCCTTCTTCGCTCAATTTACCTTATAACGAAAATCACTTGACATTTCAATATGCGGCTATATCACTTGATAATCCTCAGAAGGTACGTTTCCGTTATCAGTTGGAAGGGTTGGAAGATGAATGGTCGCCGATTACCAAACTTAATGAACGTGATTATCCTGCGCTGCCTGCGGGTACTTATACATTTAAAGTTATTGCTGCAGGTGCCAATGGAGTATGGAGTGAACCGGTTAGCTTTTCTTTTGTAATAAATCCACCGTGGTATCGTACCTATTGGTTTTATGCTATTTGTATCGTTACATTAGGTTTCAGCATCTACTCATATATTAAAGTGCGCGAACGTAATCTTAGGATGGAGAAAAAAGTATTGGAAGAAAAAGTTATTGAACGTACAGCTGAAGTGACGCATCAGAAGGAAGAAATTGAGAAACAAAAGGAACTAATCGAAGAAAAGAATAAAGACATTACTGATAGTATTAACTATGCCGAACGTATTCAAAAGGCATTTCTTCCTGAAGAGGAGAAAATAAAAAATGCGTTACCAGATTCATTTATACTTTTTAAACCGCGAGATATTGTAAGTGGCGATTTTTATTGGTTTAATGAAGTGGAGCAGGAGCAGGCGAAAATATATTTACTTGCTGCAGGTGATAGTACTGGACATGGCGTACCTGGTGCATTTATGAGTATGATTAACAGTTCGGTGCTGAATGAAACCGTGAATACGAAGAATATTATTTCGCCTGATTTAATATTGAATGAAGCAAGAAGAGGTATTGTAAATCTGCTGAAACAAACAGGACAACAAGGTGGACAGAAAGACGGAATGGATGTGGCGTTGGTAAGTATTGCTTATACAGGTGATGTTGTTTCTCTAAAATATGCAGGTGCAAATAATTCGTTGTATCTGATACGAAAAGAGAACCGCGAAGTACTGGAAGAGATTGACCCTGATCCAATGCCGGTAGCTATCAGCGACCGTATGTATGATTTTAAAAACAATATTATCGAACTTAAAAAGGGTGATACATTTTATATTTTCACTGATGGATACCCTGATCAGTTTGGCGGACCAAAAGGAAAGAAATTTAAATATCCTCCTCTTAAAAACCTTATGATTGCTATACAGGAGAAATCAATGGAAGAACAAAAAGAGGTTTTGAAATCAACTATTGAAGACTGGATGGTGGGCTACGAACAGGTAGATGATATATTAATTATTGGTGTGCGAGTATAGTTTCTCTGTCGTACAATCTTCATTTCGAAAGTAAATTATAAACAATATTTCATGAAACTACCCATCATTACATTATTATTAATCACTATTAATATAACTGAAGGATGCAGTTATGGTAAGAAGCAGGAAACACAATTGCATTATTTAGTGAGAGAACCAAAAATTAAATCGGAGAAACCGCCGCTGATTATACTGATGCATGGCTATGGAAGTGATGAAGCTGATTTGTTTTCGCTGGCTAGTTATTTGCCGGATAAATTTCTGGTGGTATCGGCACGAGGACCATACACGCTTGGCGATAATAGATATATGTGGTATCAGGCGGATTTCTCGAAGGAAACCCCTGTTATTAATAAGGAACAAGCGGAAAGCAGCCGGAAAGCTGTACTTCAGTTTATTGATGATTTAAAAAAGGAACATCCATTTGATGATACTCAAATATATTTAGTAGGTTTTAGTCAGGGCGCAATAATGGCGTATAGTTTGGGACTTACCGAACCACAGAAATTTAAAGGGATTGCTGCTTTGAGTGGAAGGATTTTGGAGGAGATGAAACCAATGGTTGCGTCAAAGGAAAAGCTGAAAGGACTTAATTTATTTATCTCACACGGCACGATTGATAATGTTTTGAAAATTGAATTTGCCCGACAAAGCAAGGAGTTTTTAACTAATTTGGATATACATCCTACTTATAAGGAATATACTGCAGGGCATACTATAAGCGAGGAGATGGTGGTTGATTTGGTGACTTGGCTTAATAAATAATAAATGTGATTTATTAAAAGATAGTTTTACTTCTTTCTTATTTTTATTTGGGCGAATCACCTTTCTGCCATTCATCAAGTTCCTTCCGGCTTTTGCTGCAATCTTTTTATTCTTCCGAAAAAGAAGAATAAAAAGGATTTCCGCGACAATCCGGCGCAGTTGGAAGAGTAGTGTTCTTTATGAAGTTTTATGTGCTTTGTGTAGTGGCGGGACGCCACTAAATAATTGCCACGAGCGGAAAACGCTCGCGGCTGCGGGGAACAGGAAGAGGTGGGAAAAAATAAAATCGTGCCAATTATTACGCCTCATTTACTTATTAACTATTGTATTTATTATTCGGCTTATCAGTCTGCATTAGTATATCTTCGTATCGGATTCATCCAAAGCCTTTAGTAATAATAGAAGTAAAAACTCTATAAAATCTACATCCTTAAATTTATCTATCGACAAATTAAAGACTAAAGGGAAAACTTTTCCGAACATTTAAAAGTAAAAGTAACGTTCATTGAAGTACAATTTATTCTCCTTAAAAGAAGAAAAGAACTTTTAAAAGCCAAAAAGCACATCTTAATGGTTTTCCTGAAAATCTGTGATGATTTCCTGAAAACTTGTGATGATTTTCGGAATTCATTCAAACGCTGATTAAAATTTGCAATGATTTTCGGAAAATCTGTGATGATTTTCGAAAAATCTGTGATGATTTCAAGTAATCTTTGAACGATTCACGAAATCAGTAAAGATTTTCAGAAAACATTTACTGATTTTCAGAAAATGTTTGAAGAGTTTCGGGAAATCAACAAAGAAGTGCAAAATGAGCTTTTTTGAGTTACAAATATCAACAGTAGATAGTACGAATAAGTAAAATAATCAATTAATAATTAAACAATTAAAATTTAAAAATCATGTTAAAATTAAACGTTAAAACAGTGTTTTATCACTTCTTTTTTATGGCATTTGTTGCCTATGTAGATTTATTTGGAGTAGCTTTGGGTGTGTCGCCCGATTTAATTACTGCCCTGGATGAGCATTGGAAAAATTGGCAGAAAGCTTTCGCGGCGTGGGTTAGTCCAACCACAAATGGTGACATCAGCCTGTCGGATATGAATAATCAATATAATATTTGTGCGCCTTTTGTGGAAGCTATCCGGTTAACCATTAAAAACAATGTACTGATAACATTATCAGGTACCGACCGCAAAAATTTAAATATTCCTCTTGAAAAACCTCGTTCAGGCAAAATACCAGTTACAAAAGTACTACCAGGTATAACAAGTGTTTCAAAATCATCATTAATAATTAATCTTTTTGCTTTTGACCCTGCATTGCCAACTAAAAAAACAAAACCTTATGGAGCCGGATCGGTAGGTTATTTGTTAGCGATAATGCCGGTGGGTGTTACGCCTGTGCTTGCAGATTATAAGAATCAAATTCCGGAGAAAAAAACAATGTTTCAAAGTCTTTTCACGCTTGCCGATGTTGGTAAAAACGCATGGTTTATAGCATATTATTTAAGCCCTACCAACGAAAAAGGGGATAATGGCGAGCCATTTAATACGTTGATTGTGTAAGTAAGTTTAAAGTTAGAAAGTTTAAAGTTACTGTAAGTGAGAAACACAACTTTACAACTTTCAACTTTTTAACTTTAAACTAAACAAAAAAGTCCCGAAGAAATTCGGGACTTTTTTTATTGCT
>CAIRRW010000462.1 GCA_903881065.1 uncultured Bacteroidota bacterium | reverse complement strand
TGCAAATAATAAAATATCATTATGTAATATTAATTATTAAAATTACTTACTCTTATTATTATATTTGCAATCTATATGAAAAACGCCTCGATGAGAAAATTAACTTTTCTTCTTTTCTTTGTTGCCATCCTTTTATTTCCATCTCATTCAAACGCACAACTCAATCCCTTAAAACAATATAGCGAAGACCCTGTTAAGTTTTTAGAAGAAATAAAAACTACCTGGGAAGCAACTACTATGGAAAAAAGGGAAATAAAGGACTATATGGAGAAATTTACTTTGCTCTGGAATTCCCCTAAATATACTGACAACCTAAAAAAAGCTACTTACAATACCTGTAACCTCATGGTAAAAAAGAAGCTTCGTATTTTACCTGATTATCGCAGCTACCTTAATTCAGTTATGAATTTCGCTAATTCAGATCAGTCGGAAGACAACTTCTTATCATGGCAGGAATGTATAAACAAAATATTGAATGGAAAGATATTGAAATTTTATTCCGACTATCTTCAAATGAGTGAAAACCTGTTTGAGTCAAATACCTTTTATAAAACTGCAGTGATTTCCTACGCTTCAAATTCAAATAAATACTCATTTGTATATGATAGTGTTCCTAAAGTTATTTTCAACAGTTTAAACCTACGTATTTTCAATAATCAGAATGACAGCGGAGTAGTTTATAATACACGTGGAGTATATTATCCTTACAGAGGTGTATTTGTAGGTTCGGGAGGAACTGTAAATTGGAAACGTGTTAATTTCCCTGAAGATATGGTTTGGGGGGAATTAAAGAGATATATAGTTACTCTTAAAACTTCAGGCTTTACTGCGGATTCTGTTGTATTTTATAATAAGAATTATTTTACAAAACCGCTTCTTGGACAGTTGAGCGAAAAGGTTGTATCTGAAAAAGGAAACAATATTTCGTATCCTCGATTCGAATCCTATAGTAAACGAATGCAAATACCTAATATAGCCAAAGGTGTTGATTATGATGGAGGTTTTACTCAGCGTGGCGCCAAATTTCTTGGTTCGGGGAATAAAGAAGAAGATGCCAAATTAATCTTTTATAAAGATTCAAAGAAGTTCTTAATAATAGGTTCAAAACTTATAGAGATAACGGAAGAAAAGCTATTTGCAGACGATGTAAATATCAAATTTTATTTTGATAAGGACTCAATAACTCATCCAAGTTTGAATTTCAGATTTATGACTAAGACTCGTTTATTGTCATTAAACAGAACAAATTCGGGTATATCGAAATCGCCATTTATTAATACGTTTCACAAAGTGGATATGTATTTTGAAGAATTAACATGGAAAATAGATGACCCTAAAATAGATTTAAAAATGCTGGTTGGTAATACACAGGAAGATGCCATGTTTGAATCAAACAATTATTTCCGAGCAAGCAGATATGACGAAATTCAAGGTATTGACCCAATTAATCCGTTGATCCAGATTCGAGATTTTGTAAAAAAAAACAAAGATAGTAGAGATTTCTCCAGTGACGATTATGCTCGATATTTGAAAAGGGCAAATTATGATGTTCGCCCCAATTTAATTACTTATTCAATTTACGGTTTTATTACTTATGATCCCGAAGCGGATAAAGTGCACGTAAACGAAAAACTTTTCAGTTATATATCAGATAGAGCAGGGCGAATTGACTATGATGTGATCCAGATTCCATCAGTTGTTCGCGGAAAAGAAAATGCGACCATAAATTTACTCAACTACGATATGACAATTTATGGTGTAGGTAAAATATCTATGAGTGATTCACAAAATGTGGCTGTTTACCCATTCGAACAGAAAATTATTTTAAAGAAAAATCGCGATTTTACATTTGCAGGTATTGTTCATGCCGGTCGATTCGATTTCTTTGGCAAAGAATTTTCTTTTGATTATGATAAATTCATTATTAACCTAAAAAATGTGGACTCTTTACGTATGATGGTTACTTCACGAGAAAAAGATCCATATGGAGAGTACCCTTTAGTAAAAGTACGTACTGTAATCGAAAGTATTAATGGAGATTTGGAAATTGATCATCCAGCGAATAAATCAGGAAGAAAACCTTTCCCAAGGTACCCTATATTTAATAGTTTTAAAGATTCCTACGTCTACTATAATAAAAAACAGATTCAGGGAGGCAAGTATCCAAAAGATAAATTCTATTTCCACCTCGAACCATTCCAGATTGACAGTCTTGATAATTTTAAAAATGAGGGACTAAGGTTTGGTGGAACAATGGTTTCGGCAGGTATATTTCCTGATATTAAAGAAATATTAACCTTACAACCAGATTATTCCCTTGGGTTTATTAATCAATCACCTACAAGTGGGTATGCTATGTATGGTGGTAGAGGGACATTTAAAAGTGCAATTAAATTAAGTAATCAAGGATTAAGAGGTGACGGTACCGTAGATTATGTTACATCTTTAATAAAATCAAATGATTTTATTTTTTATCCCGATTCCACAAATACAGTTGCAAAAGAATTTGACATAAAAGAACAAAACAACAAACCGGAATTCCCTCAGGTACATGGTGAAGAAGTAAAAATACATTGGATGCCTTTAAAGGATGTTATGTATGCTTATAATAATAAAGAGAAAAAATTCAACGAGTTTAATGGACAGGCAAATTTTAATGGTCGGCTAACTCTTTCCCCTGCCCAACTTTACGGAACAGGAACAGCCGATTTTATTAATGCAAAACTAGATGCAAAGTGGATAAAGTATAAGTTTCATTCCTTTGTTTCAGATACTGCGAATTTCAGTTTAAAATCTGCTGATGTTGCAGCTTTAGCATTCTCTACTAATAATGTAAACGCAACAGTAGATTTTGATAAACGATTAGGAGAGTTTAAATCTAACGGAAAAGGCTCCATTGTTAAGTTTCCTGTAAACCAGTATATTTGTTTTATGGATAAATTTAAATGGTACATGGATGCGAGTATAATTGAATTGGGGGCAGATAATGCAAAAGTTACCAAATCTGCAGGTGCTGATTTGGATTTAGAAGGACCTGAATTTATTTCTGTTCATCCAAAACAGGACTCTTTACGCTTTCAATCTCCACGAGCAAAATATGATTTAAAAAAATATAAGATTTCTGCATTTGATGTTAAATATATTCCAGTGGCCGATGCACGTATTTATCCTGATAGTGGCAATGTAATTATTGAGAGAGATGCTGTGATACAAACCTTAAAAAACTCAAAAATAATTGCAAACTCAGTTACAAAATTCCATACATTATATAATTGTACTGTTAATATAAATGCTAAGAAAAACTACGTAGGTTCAGGTTATTATGATTATATAGATGAGATAAAAGCTAAAAATACTTTCTTCTTCAAAAATATTAACGTAGACACCACTTATCAAACGTATGCTGAGACTGAAATCAATGATA
>CAIRRW010000461.1 GCA_903881065.1 uncultured Bacteroidota bacterium | reverse complement strand
CCCAACGAGCTTAACAAGCCTTTCAGTTCTTCACTCTTATCGGGATAACCCAGCTTTTCGTACGAAGCAATTAAATTACGAAGCAGCCTTTTTATTATTTCCAGATTAGAACAAGGTTCATAATATTTTGCCAGAGGAGCCAATTTCAACTGCATCAAAAAAGCATCCACTTCTTTCTGTCCGAACACCGAACCTTTGCTGAACGGATTAATATAAAATAATACATTATTTCCCGGACTGCCTTCTGCACTTGGCATTCCCATCATTTCCACATCAATATAACAAAGTATAAAATGCTCCGGCAGGTTAACGCCATAAATAGGAATTTCCAACTCCTGCGCCACAATTGTATATATTATCGAAAGCAATAAAGGGTTTCCTTTTTTACTTTCGAGCACATTATTAATGTACGAATTTTGAGGTGCGTGATAATTAGTAGTGTTTCCACTGAAATTATGCACATCAAATAATATATGATTGATGATTTTTACCTTTTCCAGCGCCGTTAAATATTCATTCAGTTCCAGCCAAACGTCCTGTTTTATCTGCGCTATCTGTTTATGAATTTTATTTACGTCAACATCCGGATATTGGTATCTGGTAATAAGCAGAGCACCTTCCAGGAGGTCTTGTTGATCAGGTTTCGCCCATTCTTTCAGTGCTTCTTTTATTAAATCGAACTGAATTTGGTGGATAATGTTTTCAATCCGGTTCTGAATAAGTGTGTCGAAAGAATGTTCCCACGCATCTTCTAGCACCGGAATCACTTCCTCCCCCAAGGAAAGAAACTTAATGCTTACCTGATTAAACACAGACTCATCCGGGTCATCAAGCAAGGATATTAATGCGAAAACTTCCTTTTTATTCATAAGCGAGATTACTTTCGCTGACAAATGTAGGAGGGAGGAGGCAGGCAATTACTTGACCCCGGGATAAGATTTCAACCTTAGTTTGTTAATCGTTTTATTACGAGTTGTATTAAATTTTCTACCGCGAGGTGGTAATTCTTGCTGTATTGCTTGGCCACCCTATTGGCAATAATCGTACAAACGGTGCAGGTTTGATGCCCGAGTAAAGCCCCCAAACCGTATAGTGCCGAAGTCTCCATTTCGAAGTTGGTAATGCGTTGGTCTTTAAATCTGAAATCGGTTAATTGTTCATTAAAATCTTCCACCCAGGGAGTCAAACGTAATTTTCTGCCCTGCGGACCATAGAATCCCGGAGCGGTGGCAGTAACTCCTTTTATTAAATCGAAGCCTATTTTATTGATTAACATTTCCGAACCTTTAATAGAGTAGGGGTAAGGCAAGTTTTTATTCCAGTTGGTTTGTTTTATAAATGCTTCGGAAAGCTCATTGTCATTCACTCTTGGCATATCCAAATAATAATTCAATAACCCATCGAACCCTAATCCGTATGATGATACCACATAATTATCAACCGGAATATCGGCTTGCAAAGCACCCGAAGTACCTATACGTACTATGTTAAGACTTGTATGCTCTTTTTTGATGGTTCGGGTTTTCAAATCAATATTTACAGCAGCATCCAGCTCATTAATCAAAATATCAATATTGTCAGTACCAATGCCAGATGATAGTACCATTATCCGTTTCCCATTATACGTTCCGGAATGACTAACAAATTCACGATTCTGAACTTTGAACTCAACCGTATCGAAATATTTCGATACGGTTTCTACTCTGCCGGGGTCGCCAACAATAATAATGTTTTCAGCCACGTTTTCAGGTAAAAGGTGCAAGTGGAATACACTACCATTAGGATTTAGGATAAGTTCTGTTTCAGGAATAAATGATGTCATAATTTTAT
>CAIRRW010000460.1 GCA_903881065.1 uncultured Bacteroidota bacterium | reverse complement strand
TTTTTTCGCTGCGCGGCAATGGCAAAAAAAGGATACTTCACGCGGGTCGGGCGCAGTTGCCAGTCCATCGTTCTCCTCAAGTTTTCTTCCCAACACAAAAACCTGACAAGCTATATTAAAGTGCAAAGATTCTCTTCCTAAGTTATCAAATCCACTTCCCAAGTCATCGAATCCACTTCCGCAGTCATCAAATCCACTTCCTAAGTCATCGAATCCACTTCCGCAGTCATCAAATCCACTTCCGCAGTCATCGAATCCACTTCCGCAGTCATCGAATCCACTTCCTTGATGCTCCAAAAATAATTTACATAACATATAATCAATACTTTAGCGTTTTTTTCACTTTCCTCACATCAAAACCGAAAATCGAATATAAAAACTACCTTTGCACTCAAAAAGAAACCAAAACCCCAACAAATTGTTACCCTTATTAAATCAAAAATTCAAACACATCAACACAATAAAATAAACAATGACACGCACCGCCATCTTCCCGGGCTCTTTCGACCCCATCACCAAAGGACACGAAAACATCCTGCGCCGCGCCCTGCCTTTGTTCGATAACATAATCGTTGCCATTGGCAAAAACAGCAGCAAGCAAAACTATTTTCCCATCGAGCAGCGCGAAATATGGGTAAAACAAGTCTTCGCCAACGACCCCAAAGTCACCGTCCAAACATATACAGGACTCACCATCCAGTTCTGCAAACAAGTCAACGCACACTACATCATACGCGGACTCCGCACCTCCGCCGATTTCGAATTCGAGAAATCAATCGCACAAAACAATAAAATAATGGCAGACGACATCGAAACCATCTTCATCCTCCCAATCCCCGAACTCTCCGCCATCAACTCCACCATCGTTCGCGACATCATTCGCAACGGCGGCGATGCCACCCGTTTCGTCCCCGATTGCATCAACCTGAAAATGTAAACTTCAACCTCCGAAGGGGCTCTAAGCCCCTTTGGAGGTCAATAAACAATATGAATAAATATAAATTTCTTCTCCTTCTTTTTCTTCCTTTTATTAGTTTCGGGCAAACCGTAACTATAAAAGGAATAGCCAAAACATATGAGTACAAAGAGATTGGCGTATATGCCACCAACGATTATTTATCCAACACCCAACGCAAACTCACCTATGCCGACATTGATTCCGCAGGCAATTTCCTTCTCGAATTCAAGACAAAAGACATACAATACATCACCCTCAAAATCGATAAAAGCATAGCATCCATGTACGTTGAGCCCAATGCCAATTACGATATAAAGATAATGCCGCCCGATTCCACCACCTATCAAAACCCAAATCTGGAGCACGATGTAAAGATTTCCCTCAACCTAAAAAGCAAGACAGAAATCAATGCACTAACTATGGATTATGATAATCAGTTCGACTATTTTACCTACGTCGAGCTTGTTGCTCTCTACAGCCGCAAAGCTTATCCCAAGATAGATTCATTTAAAGTAGCCATGCAGAAGTTTTATTCTGATGTCCACAATAAATACTTCGAAACCTATATAACCTACACCATTGCAGCACTCGAAGAGAAAACAAAGCTGAGTGAGAAAAAATTGTATGCTAATTACATCTCTGGAAAGCCAGTCATGTACACCAATCCCGAGTATATGAATTTCTTCAATGCCTTTTACAAACAGAAGATTCAGAACTTCGCACTTACCAAAGAAGGCTTTCCATTAGGCTTTCAGCTCAATGACAGAGGAAGTTTATCCGGCGTAATAAATATTCTTCACCGCGATGCTTATTTAAAAAACGATACCATCGCCGAACTTGTTTTACTCAAAGGATTATACGAAAGTTATTACGACGGTTCCTTCAAACAAGGCAGTATCATTGCCATTCTAAAGCAAATATCTACCGATAGTTATGTTCCCGAACACCGTCAGATAGCAATAAACATATTAAACTCCTTTTCAAAATTAAAAGTTGGCAGCCCAGCGCCTTTCTTCGAACTGCCTGATAAGAATGGAGTTACCCACAGCCTCGACGAACTCCGAACCAAACAATATGTCTATCTCATGTTCTTCGATGCCGCCTGCACCTCTTGCCTCGAGCAGATGAAAGTAATAATAGCTTTCAAAAAGATGTATGGTGAACGCATTACTTTTGTTAGTGTTTCCACCGATAAAACAAATGCCGAGTTGAAAAACTTCACCAACAAAAATCCTAAATTCGATTGGCTCTTTTTATACGATAATAGCAACGGACAGTTAAAAGCGAACTACGAAATTAAATCCATGCCTGAATATTTCTTTATAAATCCCGACGGTAAATTCATTCAGGTTCCCGCCGAAAGTCCCGATGGCGACATTGATAGAGCATTTTATGATATAGTAAAACCCAAAACAAAACTCCACAACGTAGGAAGTAAAAGGGACAATTAATTCTTTAAAAAAGCATCTCCTAATTTATTTGAGCCAATAAAGTTTCTGCTTATTTATAAATTTTCTGACCTGCTTTCCTCTTCAATCTTTTTTAATTTTGAAAAAAAATAAAAAAGGATTTCATTTGCAATCAGGCGCAGAGGTGCGAGCAAAGTTCTTCACTTAGTTTTATAGGGGTGTAAGTATTAAGAAAGTTTACAGGCTAATAATTAACTCTAAAAGAGTCCTTCAGAATTGAAAACAAATTTACCGCTTCCAATACCACACGTCATCATGCGATTCGGTTTCCTGCTGTTTCCAGTATTTAACAGTTACATACTTGCCGTCAGGCGTTTTCAATTGGCGATTATACACACCATTCACAGGATTAAAAGTTAAATCGGTAACGCCCACAGTAAATGTTTCGGGTGGAGTAGGAGCGGGGTCTGCCGGAGCATCAGTAGCTGCAGCAGCTGGTTTGGCAGCTACTTTAGGCGGAGGACTGTTTACCACAACAACAGTGAAGCCATTAAACTCAAGGAGCTTCTTTAAAAATGCTACCCGCTCGGCACTGCAATTCTTTTCAATAATGGAGCATTTTACTTCTCCAAGTTCTTCAAATATATAATTCCCGTTGAGTGCCATTTTTATGCGTTATGTTTAAAATGTAAGACTGTTAATGTATCCGTAAATACAACTTGCAAAGCCAATTACTATTACACCAATCATACAGATAATCAATGCCATTTGTGCAGGAATACTTCCTTTTATTTTCGGTATCGGTGTTTCGTTCGGGTCAACAAACATTGCTTTAACTATGCGTAAATAGTAATAAAGCGACACTATCATATTTATGGATGCGATGATAACCAAACTATAATTTCCATGACTTGCACCGGCAGTTACCAAAAACATTTTACCAAAGAAGCCTGCTGTTGGCGGAACTCCTGCAAGCGAGAAAAGAGAAATGGCAAGTATCCAACTCAGGTAAGGATTGGTTTTGTAAAAGGATTTATAATCGCTTACATTTTCTTTATCCGCATGAGCAGATACAAGCCCGATAACACCGAATGCGCCTAGGTTGGAGAAGATATAAACCAATAGGAAGTAAACAGTAGCCGTAGTTCCCATTTGATTGCCTGCTGATAAACCTAACAGAATATACCCGGCTTGCGCAATAGAAGAAAAGGCAAGGAACCGTTTGATATTATCCTGCCGGATGGCAAATAAATTTCCGACAGTGATGGTGAGAATGATAGTGAGGAATAATATGTTATAAGATAACGCAGGGAAATTCAAAAACAAAGGACCTAATGCAGCAATGAAAACAAATACAATTGCGGCTTTGGATATTACTGAAAGATATGCAGTAACCGAAACGGGCGCGCCTTCGTACACATCGGCTGTCCATAAATGAAAAGGCACTGCTGATATTTTAAATGCAAAACCAACGAAAATAAAAATTAATGAGAGGACTTGTAAGTGGCCGGCAGTAATGAGTGCAGGCAATTCGGTAAAGCTTAATGTGCCGGTGCATCCATAAAGTAATGAAATTCCGAACAGCAAAATACAGGAGGAGAATGCTGACAGAAGTATCATTTTTACTGCTGCTTCGGATGATTTAAGTTTTTCCAAATCAAAGTTGGCAAGTGCAGCAAGCGGAATAGAAGCAAGTTCCAAACCGAGATAAAACATCAGGAAGTTTCCACTTGAAATCATGAAGAACATACCAAGCAAAGTGGTTAATAACAGGATATAAAATTCGGGAACATGTTTATGTGTTTTCAGCCAGTCGTAAGCTTGCAAGGAAATAAGCAATGTGCCTAAATTAAGAATTGATTTTTCAAACACAAGTAATGTTGATGTATGAAACATTCCGTTGAAAAGCACGCCTTCATTGCTGTAAATAAATCCTACTGCAAAATTAAGAAGCAACAAAACATTGGTGATATGCAGATACGTACTGTTATCTTTAAATCCGTCCCATACTTTAAGTACAAGCAGAATAAAGATGATGAGCGTGATGCTCAACTCGGATTTCATTAATATAAAAAAGTCAGTACTCATATTTTAATTTGAAAATGTGTCAATTTGAAAATTTGAAAATGTCCATATTATCACAATTCTTTTTCTATTTAATTTTAGTTTGTTTATTTTTCTCGTACTGATTAAAAATCACTTAACATCATTTTCAAATTAGCACATCTTCAAATTTTCAAATTACTTTATCACCCTTGCAATGTTTTCAATTATTAATTGTGCATCCGGAGCAATAAGATTATACAGCCAGAAAGGAGCAATTCCGATAGCAAGAATTGCAACAATTAATAATACAGAAGCAAATTTTTCGTTCCATGTTGCATCTTTCAAGTGCTGGAAATGTTCGTTAACAATAGGTCCCATAACTGCTTTGCCTGCAGCACGCAATATATAAACAGCTGTAACCACAATGGATGCAGCAGCAAGTATGGTGGCAGTGCGACGAAATAAATCATTGCGTTGCCACGAACCAACAAACACAGTCATTTCAGCCACAAAGCCGGATAAGCCCGGTAAACCCAATGAACATAAACCAGTGATAACATATACTGTTCCGATGAATGGCATTACTTTTAACAAACCTCCTAATTCGGATAGCTGGCGTGTATGTGTCCGTTCGTAAATCATGCCGATAGCACCGAAGAAAAGGGCTGTCATCACTCCGTGAGAAACCATTTGCATAACGGCTCCGATGATAGCTGTTTTAGTGAGCATACCGATACCAAGTAAAATAAATCCACAGTGACTTACGGAAGAATATGCGTTCATGTATTTCAAATCCTTTTGCATCAATGTTGCAAATGAACCATAGATAATAGCAATAGTAGCAAGTAATACGATGAGCCACGAATATTGCTGAGCGGCTTCGGGCATTAAATAAGTAGCTACACGCAATGCACCATAACCTCCAAGTTTCATTGATATACCGGCAAGGAACATGGATGCCGCTGTTGGCGCTGAAGAGTGACCATCAGGCACCCAGGTATGAAATGGAAACAAAGCAGTGAACACTCCAAATCCAACAAACAGGAATGGGAAAATATACATTTGAGTTTGTAGAGGAATATGCAGATGTGCTATTTGTAAAAGATCCCAGGTGTGAACTCCATTACCTGTATCTGTAATAAAATAAGTTGCGAGCAAGCCGATAAGTACAAATACAGAACCTCCCATCAACATCAATGCAAGTTTCATTGCACTATATTCTTTTCTGCCGCTTCCCCATATTGCAATCAATAAGAATTTTGGAATAACAGCAACTTCAAGGAAGAAGAACATGGTGAACAAATCCAGTGAAATAAAGAATCCATAAGCACCGACACTTAATAATAATAACAGGAAGAAAAATTCTTTGGTTAATGTTTCTACTTTCCAGGAGATTAAAATGCCTGCAACTACAACACATGCAGTAAGCATAATCATTATCATTGATATGCCGTCAACTCCAATAAAGTATTCAATGTTGAGTGC
>CAIRRW010000459.1 GCA_903881065.1 uncultured Bacteroidota bacterium | reverse complement strand
ACGGCTACTATCGGCAACGATTGTTATGTTGGTGCATTTGCCTATATCGGCGAAAATGTGCGTATTGGTAACAATGTAAAAGTATACCCTCATTGCTATATAGGCGATAATACTACAATCGGCGATAATTGCACTTTCTTCTCAGGAGTTAAAATTTACCATGAATGTGTAATTGGTAATCATTGCACCATACATGCCAGCACTGTGGTTGGAAGCGATGGTTTCGGATTTGCTCCTAACTCCGAAAATAATTACAAAAAGATTCCTCAAATAGGTAATGTAATTATTGAAGACCATGTGGAAATAGGCTCCAACACCTCAATTGACAGAGCTACAATGGGTTCTACTATTATCCGTAAAGGAGTAAAAATGGATAACCTTGTTCAAATAGCACATAATGTGGAGATAGGTGAAAACACTGTATTGGCAGGAGGTGTATTTGTTGCAGGTTCTTCAAAATTAGGAAAAAATATTATGATTGGCGGACAGGCTGGTGTTGTAGGTCATATTAAAGTGGCTGATGGAGTAAAAGTAGCAGGCCAATCAGGTGTTGGCTCTACCATTACTAAGGAAGGTCTTGTTGTGCAAGGTTCTCCTGCTTTTGCCATCGGTGATTACCAGCGCAGTTATGTGCTTTTCCGTAGTCTTCAAAAACTAAATAATAGAGTAATAACCCTCGAAAAGGAATTTAAAAAAACCGCTACCCCCGAATAACATAATAACTTGAACAGTTATTAGTTCACCCTATTTATGAAAGAAAAAAAGTTTATTGATATTGATAAAATTTTAAGAGATCGAGCACCAGCCTTGAAGAGATGGCTGCCACGTTTTATTTTAAACTGGCTGAAACGGAAACTTCATGTGGATGAAATAAATGAAGTGATGCACGAAATTAAAGACTATTATGGTGTTGAATACAATAATAAATGTATTGAAAAATTAGGAGCTAAAGTTGTTTCCATTAATTCGCATCATATTCCTAAAGAAGGAGGGATTATACTTGCCGCCAACCATCCGTTAGGTGGATTGGATGGAATGGCATTTGTAAAAACCATAGCTGAAGTACGTCCGGATATTCATTTTGTTGTAAATGATGTATTGAAGAATTTGAAAAACTATGGAGATGTTTTTATTGGAATAAATAAATTAAAGACAACATCTCATACTTCATTAAGGAGTATCGAAAGCGTTCTGGTTACAGATGAGGCTGTAGGTTTTTTTCCTGCAGGATTAGTATCTCGAAATCAAAAAGGATTGATAAGAGATTTGGAATGGAAAAAAAGTTTTGTTACACAGGCAATTGATCATAAACGACAAATTGTTCCTGTATTTATTGAAGGTAGAAATTCTAAATTCTTTTATCGCTTTGCTAATTTCAGGAAAATGATCGGAATTAAAGGGAATCTAGAGATGCTTTTGTTACCTGATGAGATGTTCAAACAACGTGGCCATACAATCAAAGTTCATTTCGGGCAAGCATTTGATTCTGCTATTCTTGATAAGCGTATATCGCATAAAGCTTGGGCAGAACATATTAAACAATATGTATATTCGCATGAATTTAAGAAAGGGATTTCTTTTGAAGATTATATCAAGTAGAAGAAGAGATATTATTCAAATAGTATTACTTTTGATAACTAATTATTTCATTAATAAAAAATAACCCCTATGAAATCTGTTACAATTTTATCTTCTGCATTATTTTTAATTTTAGCTTGTAATAATAATTCATCAAAATCATCAACAAACATGGAGTCTCAGAAAGTATCATTAAAAGAAGAAAATGTATCTTATACTTTAGATGCACTAACAATGAATGGGTTTATAGCATATAATCAGGCAACTGATGCTAAACGACCTGTAGTATTGGTAGTTCCGGAATGGTGGGGCATAAATGATTATACACGCAGCCGCGCCAAACAACTTGCAGAATTAGGTTACTTAGCTATGGCTGTTGATATATATGGAAACGGAACAATAGCCGACAACCCTGAACTGGCAGCTAAAATGGCTGGTCCGTTTTATCAGAATCCACAGATGGCAAAAGATCGTTTTGATGCTGCGCTTGCAAAAATAAAAACATATCCAATGGCAGATACCAATCAGATTGCTGCTATCGGGTATTGTTTCGGTGGTGGAATTGTTTTAAATGTTGCTCGACTTGGAGAAAACATTAAGGGTGTAGTTAGCTTTCACGGAAGTCTTAATGGAGTTCCTGCGGATAAAAAAACATTGAAAGCGGATATATTAATTTGTCATGGAGATGACGATAAATTTGTAAAACAAGAAGATGTTGAGAAATTCAAAAAAGACATGAATGATATTGGCGCTTCTTATACTTTCAAGTCATACCCTAACGCTACACATGCGTTTACAAATCCTAATGCAACCGAAAATGGCAAGAAATTTAATATGCCGATTGCATATAATGCTGCCGCCGACAACGCTTCATTTAACGAGATGAAGGTATTCTTCAAGAAGATTTTTAAATAATTATTTAGAGACTTTGAAAACATTGCTGGTATAATTAATACCCCAATGTTTTCATCATTGATTTATAACTTTGTTCTTTCGAGAACAAATGAGTAACAATTTCCCCTTCTTCGTTTAAATCAATAATAACATGTTTTGGAGCAGGAATTAAACAATGTTGTATTCCTCCATAGCCTCCCAATGATTCCTGATAAGCCCCCGTGTGAAAAAAGCCGAGATAAAGAGGTTCTTTCTGTTTTTCACTAACCCTTGGCATATACACTTGATTAAGATGAGACTCCGCATTATAATAATCATCACTATCACAGGTAAGCCCACCTAAATTAACCCGTTGATATTCTTTCTCCCAATTATTAATTGCAAGTAAAATAAATTTTTGTTTTATACCCCAGGTATCCGGTAAAGTTGTGATGAACGAACTGTCAATCATATACCAAAGTTCATTGTCATTTTGTTTTTTTATGTCAACTATTGAATATAATGCGGCACCACTCTCCCCCACTGTAAAACTGCCAAACTCAGTAAATATATTTGGTTCAGCCACTCCCCTTTCTTCACATATATTTTTAATTTTCTGTATTATTTCATCAGCCATGTACGAATAATCATAATTGAAACTTAATGAAGTACGAATAGGGAAACCTCCTCCTATATCCAAGGAATCCAATGAAGGACAAATTTTCTTTAAATCACAATAAACATTAATGCATTTCGAAAGTTCGGACCAGTAATACGTTGAATCCCGAATTCCAGTATTAATAAAGAAATGAAGCATCTTTAAACTACATTTCTGACTCTTTTTTATTACTGAAGTATAATAATCAACTATGTCAGCTTGACGTATCCCTAAACGTGATGTATAAAACTCGAACTTTGGTTCTTCATCAGTTGCAACACGCAAGCCTACTTTAAATTTCCGTTTACACAACTTTTCCAATTGCCCCAACTCATTTTTATTATCTAAAATAGGAACAGAATTTACAAAGCCGGTATTAATAAGTTCACTTATATACTTTAAATACATAGGGCGTTTATATCCGTTATGAATAATAAAAGTATTTTTTGTGATTTTGCCTGAAGCGTGCAATGACTTAATCAACGGTATATCAAAGGCAGAAGATGTTTCTAAATGAATGTCGTTTTTAAGTGCTTCTTCCAATACAAAAGAAAAATGAGAACTTTTGGTACAATAACAATATGTATATTTGCCCTTGTAATCGGCTTTTGCCATTGCAACATTAAATAGTTTTTTGGCTTTTTGAATCTGAGCACTAATCTTTGGCAGGTAACTAATTTTTAGTGGAGTACCGTATTTCATTATGATATCCATTAAAGGAATATCATAAAAATGAAGTTGATTATCTACAACTTCAAAACCTT
>CAIRRW010000458.1 GCA_903881065.1 uncultured Bacteroidota bacterium | reverse complement strand
TAATTTCATTAATAAATAATAAATACGGCTTTATTGGATAATAAAGCTTAGGTTTGAAGAAATATAAAAAAGACAATGAAAGAAAAAGCAGTAAAAAGAGAAGGAAAAACAGTTAATTTCAAAAATGAATTGTTTGAAATTTTGCCAACAAAAAATGATGAGTTTAAACATACGTTGAAATTTAAAGGCAAAATAATTTGTAATAATGGTTTGAATGCAGGCGACTTTCTGGAATTTAATGTCATTGATAAAAACTTTGAAAAGATACTTGATATAGATGGTACACTGTTTCCGGAAGTTATTGAACTTGGATTGGACAAGCCCGAAAGTGCAAAAGATAGAGCACCTTATCTATTAACAATATCCAGAAAGAAGACGAAAGTAACCTTTGAATTTTTGTTTATCATTGAAGAGTATCAACATTTAAATATGAATGTGAATCCTGTAAAACATTTAATTCATTTTTTCGAATTGCTAACAGCAGCCGGATACAAAACAGATTTTGTGCCCGAAGAAAATCATGATGAAATGATTGGTATAATAGAAATTACAATGGCGGCTAAAGGTAATTTGAAAGTGAAATATGAAGAACTGATAAAAAAAATTGGAACGTATTATACACAGGCTTCTGCAGAAATGGGTTTTAAAGATGTTTTACTGATAAGTAAAAATCCTGCTTCAAAATAAGTATGTTCAATTATTAATTACGAAGATTGGTTTTATAATGTTTAAAAATCCCAAGAAAAAGTAATAAGTCATTATGTAATTACTTATTCTGCTTAAACCGAAGGAACATTAAATTAATGGTGCTCTTTATTTGAGATAAAATCAATAATCAATTTATTGAATTCATCCGAATGAGTTTCCATAGAACAATGTCCTGCACCTTCAATCACTTTAAAGGTAGCTGTAGGGTATTTATTCATGAAGTTATTCCTTGTCTCTATTGGTATCCAAGTATCTTTGCTGCCCCAGATAACTAGCACAGGAGCTTTGATGTCGGATAATAAAAGCGTCTGTATTTCATGCGAGCGAGAAGATTCCAATATAGCACTTGCCATACGTTTTTGCTGAAAAGGTTTCATATATCCTTCCACCGAAATAGAATCAGGCTCCTGAGCATAGGCTGATGCAAGCAGCTTTTTAAACTTTTTATGATTGTAAAAGTAATGTCTCCCTATAACTTCGGCAAGCCTTTTAATTGGACCTGAAGAAATAAGCCAATTCGTAAATCCAATTTTATCCGACTTTTCAGTGCCGCCAAACGTACCATCCACAAGTATTAGGTTTTCTGTACGGTCAGGATACATAGCAGCCATAGCACCAGCAATTGCAGCTCCCATCGAATGCCCTGCAATAATCCATTTGCCCGTATTAAGGCTATCCGCCAGCTTCCAAATCACTAAGGCATTTGATGAAGTGGAATGGTTTATCCTTTTTTGTTTTGTACTATATCCAAATGGTGGGACATCAGCAGCTACAACATGGTAACCTTCTTTTACAAGTGTGTCAATATTTTTACGCCACGAAAAAGTACTGCCGGAAAATCCATGAATAAGTAAGATATTTCCCTTTACCGTATCTTTTCCACTATTCCATTCACGATAATGAATTCGTACTCCGTTTATTGTAGCAAACTTACTTTCAGCAAAAGGTTTAAAATCATCCTTAATCTCAAACTTAGTGATCGAAAACCCATACGGAAGGATTAAAAGGTTAGAAAGCAGCACCAACACAACAATAAAAGAAATTTTAACTATTTTTCTCATGAACTTTTTAACCGGATAGTTTTTTAATAAGTAATATTAATTGCTAAAATTAATAAAATTGCACGACAACGGTTGTATATTATTTAACTACAAAAGGTATTAAAAATAATTTACATTTATAATTATCAATGATGCAGAAACTCTCACCAATTGTAAGGGTTGAAAATTTTCAATTTTAGTGTCTACCAAACCTGCTAAATCATATCTTTGTAAATGATAATGGTCATAT
>CAIRRW010000457.1 GCA_903881065.1 uncultured Bacteroidota bacterium | reverse complement strand
GGGTTGTCATCGGCGCTATAGCCAACCTGTTTTTTAGTATCACTTTTGAATTGAGTGATAAAGGTGAAAATAGTTTACTCATATAGTTTGTTCTAATTTTTGTCAAAGGTATCTTACTGTTTCTATCTTTGCAAGTAGTTAACAAAATGTGAATTCGTATCCGAAAGTAAAGTGAGGAAACTATAAAACAACAAAATAACTTTTAAAGTATAGATTCCTAAACTCTATTTCAAATTCCCAAAAACAAATAAGTCAATGAGGTTTGTATTTAAACGGAAGTGTCCATTATAAAAAAACATGACAAATGTCATATGAGAAAACATTGAATTATAAAATGGGGGTATGCAATTCTAATTATATTTGTTAAAAGTAAATAACATCGAAATGAAAAAATTAAAATATCTGATTTCTTCTGTAATATTTTTATTGCTGAGCAATTTGGCAAATGCTCAGTTAATAAATCAGGGCTTCGAAACTTGGTCGAATGACATGGCTGTACCTACAGCAATGAATCCCAATAATGGGAATAACACTACAGGTTGGTGTGAATATAATTATTTTAATTATGCACCGATGGGAAGCAGCCCAATATCTGTAAAACGATGTACTGATACAGTTCATTCCGGTAACTATTCTGCACGTATCCAAACACAAGTATATTCTTCAACATCATGGAATATTTATAAAAACTGGGGCATTCCATTTATCGGCCATATATATTCGGACACATTGGGAATTTTATTCAACGGCAATGTAAATGAATTAGCTATTACTTATGTACCAGGCATTCCGTTCACACAGAAAATTACTCAGTTCAGTTTCTATTATCAATACAAACCTTCAGGCAATGACACTGCTGAATGCAGAGTAATGTTGGTAAATCATCGTTCACCTGTTGCTGGCGGTAGATTTAAAACAAATATTTCAACAGCTTCGTCAGGTTGGCAGCAAGCCACAATAAATTTAACGTATGTTAGTTCACAAACACCCGATACGCTTTGGGTTTTGTTTAGTGCTTCATCCCTCGACCGAAATCCTAAGCCTGGTAGCGTTTTGTGGGTTGATGACGCGAGTGTAACATTGCCTACAGGTATATTTCAAATGTTTGAAAAAAATGATAATATCCAAATGTATCCTAATCCAACAAACGGAATTATTTCACTTGTTCAACAATCACAAGCAATTAGGAAACAACAAATAATTGAAATATACAATCTCATTGGAGAAAAAATATATTCGGCAGTTAATAATCAGCAATCAGAATTTACAATTGATATCTCAAATCAACCAAAAGGGATTTATTTCTTAAATCTGACAGATGGAGAAACCTCTAACACTAAAAAAATAATTCTGCAATAAAATACATAGTTTGAAGTTAATTTCGAACATCAATTAACAATAATATTAATTCTTTCTTGTTTTCTAAAGTTCAAATTAACTTATTTTATTAGAAGGCGCTACGTACAAAAAGAAAGAATTTTTCACTTGAATAATTCTTTTTATTACATTTGAAACAATATAAATTATATTCAATTTACAATTTAAATATTCACCTAAATGAGAATCGTTTTACAGAAAAATAAGTACCATGTAAAGTATAAGATAATTTCGTGTTTGGCCGTAGTTTTATTATTAAGTACCTCTGGCAAAATATATTCTCAGAAAAAAGATAAACTATTAGGTGAAAAGAACTTCGATGTAGAACTTTCAGAGCAAGGAAAGAAAAAAAATACAGAAACGGTAAAGGATCAGATACTATTTAGGGCTGATAGATTAAGTTCTACCTATATGATGAGGCAGTTTACGTTTACTGCCAGTAGTTATAATGCCACAGTTGATTCTACCTTAGGTACTCCTGTAATTACATTTTTATCCGATTCGAAAAATACAGATGGGGATTTGCTAAAATGGAATGGGACTGTAACGGGTGAAGTAATGGAAGGTACTGCTGTAATTACAGACAAGAAAGGAAAAGCGAAGGTTTCATATACTATCAAAGGACAACAGAAAAAATTCAAAAAATAGGATTTGTATTTAATATTATTCAAAGTGAAATGAATAATAGTTCTTTCAAACAACAAGCAACGAACATTTTATTGAGAAACAATAAGTTTTTTAACCACCTTGCCTTTTGAATTCATTATTGTAAGGAAATAAACAGCCTTTGAAAAATTAGTCAAGTCAATCGTCATTTCCTTACTTCCATTTCCTGATGTAAAATCAGTTGAATAAACCTGTTTACCTAAAACGTCTGTAATCGATACCGTAATATTATCGGAGCCAGTATTTTCTATTATCAGTGTTATATTTGAATTTGCAGGATTTGGAAATAAAGAATAAGATATACCTATCTCATTAATCTCATTAATGCCAACAAAAAGATTAGAGGTAGCTCTGCAAAATCCTGAACTGTCTTTTACGGTTACAGAATAAGTATCGCCTCCATTTGTTGCAATATAGAATGAATTGGTAGCCCCGATAACAATATTGCCATTTACAAACCATTGATTGTTTGTTACCGAACTCGAAAACAATGTATCTCCATGTTCTGTAATAACAGGGGATGCAGGTGATTGCATCACAGTAATATTTACGGGGTTTGAAGTGCTTGCGCAATTGAAAACATCTGTCGTAATCACAGAGTAACTTCCAGTATGTGTTACAATAATCTGTTGGCTATTCTGATTATTTGGAATCCAATGATAAGTATTGGCAGCACTCGAAAAGAGCTGTACATGCTGTCCGGAACATAATGTGTCATTACCAGTATACGTTATTATTGGCTTTACACCAGCACTTACAGCAATATAGGACATTTTGGTAACAGAATCGGTGCCTGACGAATTGGTAACCGCAAGTGAAACATTATTATATGTTCCTGCTGTATTGTAAGTAATTACAGGGTTTCGCAGCGTCGAGGAAGAAGGTGTTCCTCCAGGGAAACGCCATAACCATGATGTTGGAGAATGCTGAGTACTATCATAAAAATGAACAACGAAACCAGGACACCCGCTTAATGTATCACCTGCAAAATTGGCAAATGGTAAAGTTGAGGAGGGATTATTAATTGTTGTTTCCCATAATCCTCGCCCGAAAGTAGCAGCACGCAACTTGTTGCTTCCATATTGAATTTCCAACTCATCAATTGTAACATTGGGTAACCCATTGGAGAAAGGCATCCATGTTGCATTTGTGTTGTCAGTATAATATACACCTAAATCTGTGCCAACATAAACCCCATCGGCTGTCCCTGTTTGATTCACAATACAGTTAACCGGTAAGTTAGGAAGATTAAGAGTAAGGTTAGTCCACGTAGCTCCTCCATCAGTTGACTTAAATACTTTACTCGTTGGGTAATATCCCGAAATACTTGCCCATATCAGTTGAGGATTGGTAGCACTTACTGTAAGGTAACTAATACTACCTGAATTTAGTGGGATACTAAACTGAGTCCAGCTAGTTCCTCCGTTAATCGTTTTATATATAATAGCGTCTGATACAGCATAAATATAATTTGGATTTGAATGCGCAACAGCAAGGCAACTAATACCATTTGAATTAAATGATGAAATAGGATTCCACGTGGCTCCCCTATTAGTAGTTTTCCATACATTGGTGTATCCTGCATATAATGTTTGTGGTGTAATTGGATCCTGACACCAAGGAGTAATCCAATTTCCTGTTTCAGTTATACTTGATGATGAAATATCGTTAAATGAAACACCTCCGTCTGAAGAGGCTTGTAATCCACCATTCTGATATTCACCATACATATAATTTGGATCACTCCAGTCAATGAAACATTCCATTCCGTCGCCACCAATTACATATGACCAGATGTTATTATTATATAAATTACATCCATTATCCTGCCAGCCTTGAATCACCAAATTTGCATCAGTAGCAGAACAACCCAGCCGATACATTTCACCTATCTGCATGCCACTACTCTTATCCATCCAACTGCTGCCATGATCGTCCGATTCAAAAACTCCACCGTCACAGCCAGCAAACAATGAACCATCGGCACGATAAATCAAGTCATGAATATCTGCATGAACATATGGCAATCCATTAGCGCCATACCAATGAGCAACACAACTCCAACTTTGTCCCCCATCATAAGTCATCCATACATTAACACCTCCTATAGCCACTTCGTTTGCATTAAATGGAGAAGCCGCAATTGATAATGTATACCATCCGGCTCCTCCTGTATCCATCCCATCAGGGTCGTAGCCCAACATATTAGGAGTATTGGCTTGCATTGTAAATGTATTTCCAGAATCCGTAGACCGATAAACACCATAAAAGGTACTTGAAGTATTACAGTATAAGGCATAAACCATTGCAGGGTTAGCAGGGGTAACAGCTAATGCCAAGCGAGTTACTGCATTACCGGCAGGTAAACCAGTTGCAGTATTTGAAAAGGAATTACCTGTATCTGTTGATTTTAAATAATTTCCGTCGGAAGCTGCATAGATAACTGAAGGGTCGCCTGGCTTGAATTCCATATCTCGAATATTTCCTTGGTTTGAAACTCTTACCCATGTAATACCCGAATCTGTTGATTTATATATTCCAGTACTTGCTCCTGCAAAAATCATTGTATGGTCATTCGGATTTATTAAAACTCTTCCTGCCATTCGAGTTTGCAGAATTGAAAAATTCAAACCGGTAATGTTCCATGTTAAACCACCATCAATTGATTTGAGAACACCTACACTATAGGAATCTGAAGCATCCGCATCACCTGTAGCAGCGTACATAATATTACTATTAACAGGGTCAATTGCTATATCACTTACGCCAAGTGTTGGCAAATCATCTGTGGTAGTACTCCAAGTATTACCTCCATCTGGTGATTGCCATAAACCACCGGAAGGTGCACCGGCAAAAATTTTGTTGGAATTACTAGGAGAAAAACGAACACAGTTTGATCTGCCAGCCCCACCACCATTTGAAGGGATAATTGAAGCACCCATTGAAACCCAGTTACCTCCAGCCATACGTAGACTCTTGTCTGCCGGGTGGGTAATAATTTTTTCAATTTCATTGTTTCCCAAATTAATCAATGATCTGTCTCCAGAAGGATAAACACGTGGCTCGATTTTAGCTTCCCAGCGTTTGTACATCATGTATCCTTCATTCTCCTTTTCAGTTTTCTTTCTTTTTATAAATAGACTTTTTAATTTTTCATTGCGTTCTTCTTTTTTCCAATACTTGTTAAATGATTTCTGAACATCATAAAAATTAACAGAAGGGTCTTGCATCTTTTTTATCCAATCCTGTGCATAAGAATCAGCAGTTAGTAGTATAAAAGTAAATGTTGTGAGGTAAATTGTTTTTCTAAACATAAGGTTGGAATTAAGTATGCAAGATAATTAGAATAATTGAAATGGTAAACATTTATAATAAATTATCAATCAGATAAAGTGTTGTCTTAAATTTAGACAATATTTATAGTCAATATACCTATGAGGTCGTTTTACTATTTGCCTCTAGCTGCAGATATCTTGATTCTCTTATAAATGTTCGCTTTATATTCCCTAAATAGATTACTTTAGGAGTGATGATAATAAAATGAAATAGATAAAATAATCTTCGTTAAAAGATTAAGTTATTTATTACGCCAGTAACTTACAAAGAAAATAAGAAGTCCAACTAATCCCATTGCAAAGGTAAAGAACGTTTGACCTGCATGTATAAGTGTAGCCAATGTTTTGCCAAAAGATGCACTGATACCATAAATTATGGCTACATTAGTTACCAGGAAATGATAGGCCCCCATTCCGCCGCCTTGTATAGGCACCGATCGCCCAATAGTTCCAATGCTTAATATGGAAAGACATGCGCCCCATCCAAGCACTGAAGTTTCTTTGAAAACGAAGAACCAAAAATAGGTCATCAAGAAATAACAAACCCAGATTAAAAAAGTATAAAAAATAAATAATCGTTTTTGCTTTAGCTCCACAATACTTTCCAATCCGTGTTTTAAGCTATCAATAAATTGAAGCAAAAGTCGAGGAGACTTTTCGCGAATGTATTTTCGGAAATATAAAAAAAAGGTTATCGCGATTAATAAAATTGAGAGGGCAATTATTAATATTTTACTGTTACCTGCAATTATTTTTACAATGATACCTTCATAAAAGGGAGTGATTATATTTTGGTTCGCAAATTCCATTATCATTTTAAACTGTAAAAGCAGAGTAAGGAGTAGTACAATTATTAAGCTTACAATATCAATTGCCCGTTCAATAATAACTGTACCCAATAACTCCAGGAATGGGATATTGTGTTGCTTTTTTATTGACAGGCATCGTGTAACTTCACCTAGTCGAGGCACAACAAAACTTACAAAATAACTTATTGATAAAGCTGCGAACGCATTGCTGAACTTTGCCTCGTGACCAATAGCTTTAATAAGCATTTGCCAGCGCAACACCCTTATTATATAAACCATAACCGAAACAACCATAACCACATAAAACCATGAAAAGTTACCAGAGTTTATGTTCTGTTTAAGTTCCGTAAAATTAAGGCTTCTAAAAAACGACCAGCACAATAGTACTCCTATCGCAAGCAAAAGAATGTATTGAACTATTTGTATTGATTTTTTATTCACACAATAAAGATTAGAAGGGCAAATTTATAAGAATAAATAAAACAGAATTGAACTAAACAGACAGAATAAATTCATTTTTATCATGTCGTTTTCCATTAATTAGTAGTTCTATAAAATGTTTTCCGGCAAAATGTTTTCGTGTTGTAAAATCTTGAAAACGGTGCGATTTACTAATATGGACTGTTTCTTTTGGTTTTAACTGAAGTTCTTTCAACTTAAAAACTTTCGGCAATATCTCTCCTGAATGTTTTTGGAAGTAAACAGAATAATCAATTACGAGTTTTTGTGTAGTTGATTTTTCAGAAACAATATCAAAATCAAATTGAAGAATTTCTCCCAATATTATTTTACTTTTATATAGTTTAAAATCCTTCACTTGTACTTTCGCATTCTTCTCGAAATTAAATAATGCAAGCGATTCGGGATGTCCTCCTTTTATTAGTGTTCTGCTGGCATGTTTCACAATCCAGGCGGTATGTATATTTGATTTGTCCCAACTACTCAATACTGAAATCAAGTAATCGCTGTGATGTTTTGAGAAATCATTCAGATGATTTGCAACCGATTTTTTAACATACAACTCTTCATCTGATTTTAATTTTTCCAGAATGGATTTTGTTACAGATGGATTTCTATTTACTTCATCCAGATTGAATGACCAAGGCAATCTCGCTCGGCTACCTTCACTTGCAAGTCGCCTAACATGGTGGTTTTTATCTTCTGCCCACTTGTTCATCACCTTTAATGTTTTTTTGAAATCACGTTTAAGAAACTCACGAATCGCAAATTCCGATGAACCAAATTGAGTTAAGTATTTTAACGTTTCCAAAGATAAATCAACATGCTCATGTCCGTATTGACCAATAAAATCAGGGAAAATAAGTGCAGTATAATGCGATTTGAATGTTGGTGCTACCTTATTTAGTATATCAACTGCCTTTTTATAGTCTCCGGGCAGGTGTGTTTTCAATTTTACAGTTGTATTTCGTAAACGCTGATTCAGTGACATTGAATCAATATCCAACATAACATCCTTTACAAACTTATCGGGATGAAGGTTCTTATCAATCTTATTAAATTCTAAAGCCAAATGCTCATAGAATTTTTTATTGAACATATCTTTAAGTGCGTCTGCCATTGGCTAATAAATTTAGAATTTGATTTCTTCTACAAGCTATACATTACTTAATTCCATTACTGTTATTTCAGGAAGAATGCCTACTCTGCCAGGATAGCCAAGGAATCCTAAGCCGCGGTTAACATAAATGTATTGATTGTTTTCTTTATATAAACCAGCCCATTGCTTATAGACATATTGCGACGGGCTCCACTTAAAACCGGGTATTTCTACCCCAAACTGGAAACCATGGGTATGCCCACTGAAAGTTATATCCACATCTTTATAGTGGTGTATTACCTGCTTGTTCCAATGTGAAGGGTCGTGAGATAGCAGCAGTTTTACAGGATATTTTTCGGTGCCGGTATACGCTTTTTTCATGTTGCCGTATTTAGGGAAATTTAATTTACCTCCCCAGTTTTCAATACCTATTAAGGCAATTTCTTCTTCGCCTTTTCGCAATGCCACATGTTCATTCATCAGGAGTTTCCAGCCAACTTTGGCATGTATATGTTTTAAATCATTCAGATTTTTTGCTTTCGCTTCGGCACTTTCCCATTCCACATAATCACCGTAATCATGATTGCCAAGTATGCTATAAACACCCATTGGTGCTTTTATTCGGCTGAATATCTCCATGAAAGGTTCTGTTTCTGTAGCTCTGTTGTTTACCAAATCACCGGTAAAAAAGATAATGTCAGCTTTTTGTTTTAAAATAATTTCTATAGCATCGGCAACATGATTCGTTGAATAAAAACTACCTGAGTGGATATCTGAAATCTGAAGAATTTTCAAGCCGTTGAATGAAGCAGGAAGGTTTGGTAATACTACTTTTAACTTCCGTACTTTATAATCATAAGCCCCATTAATCATTCCATAAATAAGACTTGAAAATGGTAATGCCGCCATACCTAATGCAACATAATTAAGAAACATTAGTCTCGAAATTTTATTCCCATTGGTAGTTTGAGCAACTGAATTAGTGACAACAGGTTTAGCGATTAAACCAGCAAGCCATCTAAATAATCTAATGATATCATCCATCAGGAGAAATAGTGACCCGATAAGTTTTGAAATGATAACCATTACCATAAATGCAATAAGGTAAACGCGCAAATATTGAGGCCAGTTACTAAGTGGAAAAAATATTGGGGTGAGCAGTACAATGAACGAAACAACTGTAAAACCCCAGTAAATATAGAATGCAATGTTTTTGCGGGCGAGTGATGCACCTCGGAACACTGTAGATACTGCCTGATAAAAATACCAGTCGATTAATAATAAAAGGATGCCGACAATTATGATCCGTATTGTTAAAGTCATTTAGCTAATATAAATTTGATGTTAAATTGTATTCAGTTTCAAAGATGTAAAATTATAGAATGATTTAGTGATAGAGAGATTACCTATATTGTTTTATATTTAGTAACTGTTTAAATTTTATTTAATAATAATTTTAAGGAAGCTAAATAAATCATAGCTTGACTTGATTCTAGTAAATATTCAAAGTCCTTACTTAACCTTCTAAAACTTTCCAGCCAAGCAAATG
>CAIRRW010000456.1 GCA_903881065.1 uncultured Bacteroidota bacterium | reverse complement strand
AGTAGAGTAGCTAATTTATACAAAATAAAAAAGGGCAATATTTCAAGGGCGCAAAGATATAAAAATAAATAGAACGTTGAACCTCTTAAACCATTCATCCAAATAATAAATCCTCGGAATATTCGTGTAGAAATGAATAGGGCTATCATAATTATACCTGCGTAAATGAAAACAGCCGGAGAAATCTGCCTTACGAATGCAAGGCAAATAACAACCGGAAACATAAACAATCCAAGTGTATTGCAGTAAAGAAAAATAGTCATAACATAATCAGAAAAAACCTTTTGAGCTTGAAAAATAAAACCTGTAAGGCTTACTGTTATTAGTTTAATAAGATATATTGCGATTACCGCTACAGTTGAAATTAAATATAAACGGCTGAAATTATTCGCGAAGTTTCCTATTCCATAATAACTTAAAGTCTGAGAAATAAAGAGGGATAAAGTAAGCACAAATAATAAAGTAAGAAATACAGTAACTCTGTTGCCCGGAGAGAACTCATCTCTTGATAATTGATTGGCGTATCGGCTCAAATAGAATCCTTTTATTACCTTATTTACCTGCTTGAAATTGGAAACATAAAGCCAAACCAGCAAAAGGAAAGAAATGAATAATATAGATGCCGGCAAGTAATCATAATGTGTGTAATGAAACTTGGTGTCTATATTTTTCGTTGTCAATAGATGATTTTTGAACAACGAAGTTTCTTTAAGCGAATCGGGAATAAAGGAATTCTTAACTGGTACTTTAGGCATCCTTAAAGGAAGTTGGTTAGTTTAAAAAAGTCCGGGCTTTTTCTAATGCCTTCTGTATTCCCTGCGAATTAGTTCCTCCTGCTGTTGCGTAAAAAGGTTGTCCGCCACCACCACCATTAATTTCCTTTGCAATATCCCTGATAATTGCTCCTGCATTTAAGTTTTTTTCTTTCACCAGATTATCCGAAATAATAACCGACAAACTTGGTTTCCCTTTCACATCAGCGCCAAGTACCAATACCAGATTGTCAATTTGCGAGCGGAGTTCAAAAGATAAATCTTTGATAGCTTCAGCCGAATCCAAATCAATTCGCTCAGCAATAAAATTAATTCCGTTTATTGTTTCTTTCCTGGCAATCAATTCTGATTTCAGCATTTTTGCTTTATCGCGAAGCATTGCATCAATTTGTTTCTGAAGTTCAGAATTCTGTTCTATCAATCCCTGCAAGCTTTTTACAACATCTTTAGGGTTTTTCAGCAACAGTTTAACTTCATTTACTAAATGAGTCTGGTTGTTAAAGAATTCTTCCGCTTTGTCCGAAGTTATTGCTTCTATCCGTCGGATGCCTGCAGCAACAGCTGATTCTGAAACAATTTTAAATAATCCAATTTGTCCGGTTGCAGGTACATGTGTTCCGCCGCATAATTCTATGGAATAGTTTTTATCGAATGTAACTACACGAACAGTATCTCCATATTTTTCGCCAAACAAAGCCATCGCGCCCAACTTACGAGCAGAGTCTATTGCCATTTCTTTGATATCACCGGCAATGTTTTCTCTTATTTTATGGTTTACAATAGCTTCAATTTCTGCTATTTCTTCATCAGTTACTTTAGAGAAATGCGAAAAGTCGAAACGCAAATGTTCATCATTTACCAATGAGCCTTTTTGTTCCACATGTGTTCCTAATACCTTACGCAATGCAGCATGCAACAAGTGAGTTGAACTATGATTATTCTCCGTCAATGTTCTTTTTTCACTATTAACCTTTGCAATAAATTTCTGATTAAAACTTTCCGGCAACCTGTCGGCAAAATGAATGATAATGCCATTTTCTTTTCTGGTATCAGTAATATTTATCTTCTCGTTTGCCGATTCAAGTACACCTGTATCACCCACTTGTCCGCCACTTTCAGCATAAAAAGGAGTTTTATCAAGTACCAGTTGAAACAGCTCTTTGCCTTTTGCTTTTACTTTACGGTATTGTATAATGTTTGCTTCACTTTCCAATTGTTTGTAGCCAAGAAATATCCTGCCGCCTTCTTCCTGCTTTCTTCCTTCTACAAGTATCCAATCGCCTGTATCCACAGCTGTTGCCTCACGCGAACGGTTTTTCTGTTTCTCCAGCTCTTTCATAAATCCACTTTCATCAATGCTTAAGCCATAACCTCTGGCAATCAATGAAGTCAAATCAAGCGGGAAGCCGAATGTATCATACAACTCAAAAACAGTGAACCCATCCACGACAGTTTTCTTGTCATTGGATACAGTAATACAAACCTGATCGATACGTTTCAAGCCGTTCTCCAATGTTCTGAAAAATGAAATCTCTTCTTCTTTAATTACTTTTTCAATCAATAATTTCTGCGAAGATAATTCCGGAAAGGCATGTCCCATTTGATGAGCAAGCACCGGCACCAGACGATACATGAACGGTTCTTTCAGATTCAGTGATTGATAACCGTAACGAATTGCGCGTCTTAAAATTCTTCGAATCACATATCCTGCGCCCGTATTGGAAGGTAATTGTCCGTCGGCAATGCTGAATGAAATTGCGCGTATGTGGTCGGCAATTACGCGCATCGCAATATTTATTATTAATTGTTTCTGATGTTTTTCTTCATCCTGTGGCTTATATCGCAGCCCTGATAATTCCTCAATTCTATCCAGAACAGGTTTAAAAACATCGGTATCATAATTTGATTGTTTGCCTTGCAGCACCACGCACAAACGTTCGAAGCCCATCCCGGTATCTACATGCTGAGCAGGTAATTTCTCCAAACTGCCGTCAGCCTTGCGGTTGAATTCCATAAATACATTGTTCCATATTTCGATAACCTGCGGATGACTTGCATTGACAAGCATTTTGCCATCAATCTTTTTCCGTTCTTCATCCGTGCGGATATCACAATGTATTTCCGAACAGGGTCCGCAAGGGCCCATTTCGCCCATCTCCCAGAAGTTATCTTTTTTATTTCCTTTTAATATTCTATCCTCCGGAATAAATTGTTTCCATAAATCATAAGCTTCCTGATCAAACCCCAAACCATCGTCAGCACTGCCTTCGAACACTGTAACATACAATCTGCTTTTATCTATTTTATACACATCGGTAAGTAATTCCCACGCCCATGTGATGGCATCCTTCTTGAAATAATCGCCAAAGCTCCAGTTGCCGAGCATTTCGAACATAGTATGATGATACGTATCCACACCTACTTCCTCCAAATCATTGTGCTTGCCGCTCACACGCAGACATTTCTGAGTATCAGCCACACGCGGATATTTAATCGGAGCATTCCCCAAAAATAAATCCTTGAATGGCGCCATACCCGAATTATTAAACATCAGAGTAGGGTCGTTTTTTACTACCATAGGTGCCGAAGGAACTATTTCATGCCCTTTCGACTTAAAAAAATCTAAAAATGTTTGTCTTACTTTAGTTGATTCCATTAATTATTCTTTCGGATTCCCGATTCTATATTTCATTTTATTAAGGCACAAAAGTAATTTAATTATTTTATTTAATAAGGGAAATAATGTCGACTTATTTCCTGAATTTTTTTAACTTAAAGGATAGGGGGAAAAATTAGATTTACAAACCTCTTTAAATGAGTCCAGACATTTTTGGATGTCGAAAAAAGTGGTACTCGCTACTTTTTAAATAGATTTTAAGCACTTTTAAAGATCAATATTACTCCTTACAGGATGTTCAATTTTTTATTTTCGATGACTGGTTTTCATTTACCGACACCGATTTTCTGTTGGCGGACAGCGATTTTTCATTCTCGGACATCACGATTTCATTTTCTGATGTCAGGGGATCATTCTCCGAAGTCAGAGCTTAACTCATTTAAGGTTATTTTCTGGTTTGTGATTATTTTTTGAAAAGAAAGGGGTATTAAAAATGAAATCTTCCTGAAAAGATTAACGAATCAATAAACTAGTAAACCAATTAACTAATAAGAGATAACCTGCTCCACCATTCCTTCCGGCATTTCCCTGAACTCATATTTCTGGGTACGTAATTGCGGTTCGAAACCAGCATCTTTAATAGCTTCCTGAATTCCTTTTGCAGTAAAACGATGAGGTGCACCTGCTGCAGAAACCACGTTTTCTTCAATCATAATACTTCCAAAATCATTGGCTCCGGCATGAAGACAAATTTTTGCAATCTCCTTGCCAACTGTAAGCCAGCTTGCCTGTATGTTTTTAATGTTGGGCAACATAATACGGCTCATCGCAATCATCCTGATATATTCGTCACCAGTTACATTATTTTTAATTCCTTTATGTCGTCTTAATAATGTGCCGTCATCCTGAAAAGGCCATGGAATAAAGGCAAGGAAACCATTTGCATCTTTCGGTTTTTCGCTTTGCACTTCTCTTATCCATACTAAATGTTCGAAACGTTCTTCAATAGTTTCAATATGTCCGAACATCATTGTGGCCGAAGTAGTGATGTGCAGCTGATGTGCAGCTCGCATTACATCCAGCCATTCTCTTCCGCCACATTTTCCTTTTGATATTAACCGACGAACTCTGTCGTTTAATATTTCGGCACCTGCACCGGGCATGCTATCCATTCCTGCTTCTTTCAACGCTTTCAACACTTCAGTATGCGTTGATTTCTCGAGCTTGGTAATGTGTGCAACTTCAGGTGGTCCCAATGTATGAAGTCGTAAATTAGGATAAAGTCGTTTCAATTCCTTGAATAAATCAACATAAAATTTCAAGCCTAATTCGGGATGATGTCCGCCTTGCAATAAAAGCTGGTCGCCGCCAAGTCTCAATGTTTCTTCAATCTTTACTTTATAAGTTTCAATATCGGTAATGTATGCGTCGGCATGTCCGGGCACACGATAGAAATTACAGAACTTGCAGTTGGCAATACAAACGTTGGTAGTATTCATGTTGCGGTCAATCTGCCAGGTAACTTTACCATCGGGTTTCTGAATCTTTCTCAATTCATTTGCCACAAACATTAACTCTGCCGTAGGCGCATTCTTAAATAAATACACCCCTTCTTCCTGCGATAAAAACTCAAAATTGAGAGCCCTTTTTAATAGTTCATTCGTCATTTGTTTATTGGTTTATTAGTTGTTGCATGAAATCTATTCATCAGTAATCAGAAATCATTTACTACTTTTACAACCTCAAAAGTATATATAATTATAACTACCATCTTTATTATTAGCATTTAATTTATGTCAGAAGAAAAAATAATCGTTGGAATTTCGCAGGGCGACATTAATGGGATTGGTTTAGAGGTTATTATTAAGTCGTTGCTCGATCCTACTATATTTGATTTATGCACTCCTATTGTCTTTGGTTCCAATAAAACCGCTTCTTTCCATCGTAAGGCGTTAGGTATCGAAGATTTTAGTTTTAATCAGATAAAAGAGCCAAGTGAGGCAAATCATAAACGCGCGAACATCATAAATGTTTATGAAGAAGACGTGAATATTGAGTTGGGAAAACAGACAGAAGCCGGCGGAAAGTATGCGTTGAAATCTTTGGAAGCTGCTGCTTATGCGCTTGCGCAAGGGAAAGTAAATGTATTGGTTACAGCGCCTATCAATAAAGAAAATATTCAATCGCACGATTTTAATTTCCCCGGACATACCGAATATCTGGAAAGTAAATTCGGTGATGGTAAAAGTTTAATGTTTCTGGTAAGTGATACATTGCGCGTTGCAGTGGCTACCGGGCATATACCTGTAACACAAGTTGCTGCTGCTTTAACTCCCGAAAAAATAAATGCGAAACTAAAAGCTTTGTATAATTCACTGGTAAATGATTTTAATATCACCAAACCTAAAATAGCTGTATTAGGCTTGAATCCTCATGCAGGGGACAATGGAGTTATTGGCAATGAAGAAAAAAACATAATTATTCCTGCCATCAATAAAGCAAAAGAAGAAGGAATATTAGCTTACGGTCCTTATCCTGCTGATGGATTTTTTGGTAATAAATCGTATGAACAATTTGATGCAGTACTTGCTATGTATCACGACCAGGGTTTAGTTCCTTTCAAAACAATTGCTTTTAATAATGGTGTTAACTTTACTGCAGGTTTGCCCGTAGTACGCACTTCACCCGACCATGGCACCGCCTACGATATTGCAGGAAAGAATAAAGCCTCTGAAGAGTCATTCCGCAAAGCGATTTATATGGCTATTGATATCTATAGAAATCGTAAAATAAATAAAGAGAATTCAGCACATCCACTGAAGATTTCTACTCCTAAAAGAGACAGGGATAGATAGTCATTCATATTTGTTGGGAGGATTAACAAGAAGTAAGTCTATCTTAATAAAATATATAAAACTTAAATAAGCAATGCGTTAAACAAATGCACTGCTGATTTTTTTAGTTTACCCGAAATTTCTTATAAAAAAGAATAAGATAATGAATGATATAAATCAGTAATTTTGCATTCCTTAAAACAGAGAGATAGAGCGATGGACAAATTTTCGTATTTAGGCAATACCGACACAGTAGTAATTGAAGAATTATTTCAACAATATTTAATAGATGCCAATTCGGTGCAAGCCGATTGGATGCAGTTTTTTGCAGGTTTTGAATTTGCAAGAAAAAACTATGAAGATACCGGCGAAATACCCGCCAATGTTAAGAAAGAATTTGATGTAATCAACCTGATAAACGGCTATCGTCAGCGAGGGCATTTATTTACAGTAACCAACCCCGTTCGCGAACGCAGGAAATACACTCCGACACTCGACATCGAAAATTTCGGATTGTCACAAACCGATTTAGAAACCGTTTTTCATGCCGGCACCCAGATAGGAATTGGCCCTGCCAAGTTGAAAGACATAGTAGCACATCTTCATCAAACCTATTGTCAATCCATAGGTGCAGAGTATTTATACATCCGCGTTCCGGAGATGGTTCAATGGCTTCAAACCAAAATGGAAAGCACTAAAAACACACCTGCTTTTTCTAATTTTGAAAAACTTTCCATCCTCGATAAACTCAATCAGGCTGTAACATTCGAGAACTTTCTTCATACTAAGTTTGTAGGTCAAAAACGTTTTTCGATGGAAGGTGCCGAAGCTGCAATACCTGCATTGAATACTGTTTGCGAGCGAGGTGCCGATTTAGGAATCAAGGATTATGTGATAGGAATGGCGCACAGAGGGCGATTGAACATTCTAACTAATATCCTTCATAAAAAATATGAAGATGTTTTTTCCGAATTTGAAGGTTACCTAACTGAAGATGTCGACTTCGATGGCGATGTGAAATATCATCAGGGCTATTCAAGCGACCGGATTACCGACAATGGAAATAGTTTTCACTTAAGTTTAACTCCTAACCCATCGCATCTTGAAACTGCAGATCCTATTGTTGAAGGTATTTGCAGAGCAAAAATTGATGCGATTCATAAAGGAGATATCAGTAAAGTTTGTCCAATTTTAATTCATGGCGATGCTGCGCTTGCCGGTCAGGGTATTGTGTATGAAGTGCTGCAGATGTCGCAACTGGAAGGCTATAAGACAGGTGGAACCATACATGTTGTCATCAATAATCAGATAGGATTTACAACAAATTACCTGGATGCGCGTTCATCAACTTATTGTACTGATGTGGCCAAAGTAACGTTGTCTCCAGTGTTTCACGTGAATGGTGATGATGTGGAAGCTCTTGTTTTTGTGTCGAAACTAGCAATGGAATTTCGCCAGAAATTTAACCGTGATGTTTTTATTGATGTGCTGTGTTACCGTAAATACGGGCATAACGAAGGCGATGAACCACGATTTACACAACCACTTTTGTACAAAGCAATTGCTGCACATCCCAATCCAAAGGATATTTATACAGATAAATTAATAGCTGAAGGTATCATTGACATTGCTTATGCGAAAGATGTAGAGAAACATTTCCGTGAATTGCTTCAGGAAAAGCTTGACCTGGCAAAACAAAGAGAGAAAACAAAAATCACTTCTTTCCTGAAAGGTCAGTGGAATGGGCTTAAACTGGCAGATGCAAATGCATTTGATAAATCACCTGATACATTAGTTGACAAAAAAGTATTTCTTGATATTGCCAAAAAAACGGTTGAATTACCGAAAGATAAACCTTTTTTCAATAAAGTTAAAAAACTGTTCGACGACCGTGCAGCCATGATTACCAATGATAAATATGATTGGGCAATGGGCGAATTAATGGCGTATGCTACATTGATGAACGAAGGTCATAACGTACGTTTTAGCGGACAGGATGTTGAGCGTGGTACTTTCTCTCACCGTCACGCGGTGGTGAAAGTGGAAGACTCAGAAGAAAAATATTTACCACTAAATAACTTTGGAGCTAAAGGAAAATTATCGATTTATAATTCATTGCTTTCCGAGTATGGTGTATTGGGTTTCGAATTCGGATATTCAATGGCTGTGCCTAGTGCACTAACAATTTGGGAAGCTCAGTTTGGAGATTTTTTCAATGGAGCCCAAATAATAATTGACCAGTATATTACTTCTTCGGAATATAAATGGAGAAGAATGGCTGGGCTGGTTATGCTATTGCCACATGGATACGAAGGCATGGGTCCAGAACATTCCAGTGCCAGAGTTGAACGTTTTTTACAGCAATGTGCCGAAAACAATATGCAAATTGTTAATTGCACTACTCCTGCAAATCAGTTCCATGTGCTGCGTCGTCAGATACATCGTGATTTTCGTAAACCATTAATCTGCTTCACTCCAAAAAAATTATTACGTTATCCGACCTGTGTTTCTTCATTAAAAGATTTTACTGAAAATAATTTTCAGGAAGTAATTGACGACCCCTCTACTTCGCAAAAGGCCGATTCTAAAGCAAAAGCAATTAAGAAGATTGCTTTCTGTACCGGTAAAATATATTATGATTTGATGGAACAGAAAGAAAAAGAAGGGAATGATGACATTGCAATTGTTCGTATAGAACAGCTGTATCCATTACCAATCATACAATTGAAAAAAGTGCTGGCAAAATATTCAAATGCAAAAGAACATCTTTGGGTTCAGGAAGAGCCCGAAAACATGGGCGCTTGGATATATATACAAAGTAAATTCCGTGAAGTAAAATTAAAATACATTGGCAGAGAAGAAAGCGCAAGCCCTGCTACAGGCTACGGAAAGCTGCATAATCAGCAACAGGAAAATATTATAAATACAGTGTTTAAAAAACAATTAGCAGTTAAATAGAAGTATGTATAATGTATCAGGTAGTCCGATGCGTCGGACAATATTCAGTACATTATAACTAATAAATAACACATAAAAAATGGCAATAATTGAAATGAAAGTACCAAGCCCGGGAGAATCCATAACGGAAGTTGTGATTGCTCGCTGGGTGAAAAGTGACGGTGAGTACGTTGAAAAAGATGAAGTGATAGCAGAGATAGATTCTGACAAAGCAACATTAACGCTTAATGCGGAAGAATCCGGTGCTATCAAAACACTGGCAGCTGAAGGCGATACCGTAAAAGTAGGACAGGTAGTTTGTTCAATCGATACCTCAGTTAAAGGAGAAAAGAAGGTGGAGAAAAAGGTGGAAACTGTAAAAGTGGAAAGCATTAAAGCACCTGTTAAGGAAACCACACCAACAACTAATAACCAACAACCATCAACTAATTACGTAAGCGGAACCCCTTCGCCTGCTGCAAAGAAATTGATGGATGAAAAGAATATGCCTGCAAATAAAATTGTTGCTTCGGGCAAAGATGGACGCATTACAAAAGGGGATGTCTTAAATGCAATCTCCTTTGGCTTCGATTCTTCTTCCTCCGCAAAGTGGGGCGGAAGCAGGGATACAGACCGTACAAAAATGTCTCCGCTTCGCAAAAAACTTGCGCAGCGACTAGTTGCTGTTAAAAATGAAACAGCAATGCTAACTACTTTCAATGAAGTGGATATGAGCGCCATTTACGCCATTCGAGCCAAGTACAAAGATAAATTCAAAGAAGTACATGGCACAAATCTTGGATTTATGAGTTTATTTACCAAAGCAGTTACCGAGGCCTTAAATCATTTTCCGGCTGTAAATGCAATGATAGATGGTGACGAAATAGTTTATCATAAATATGCTGACATCGGCATTGCTGTGAGTGCACCAAAAGGTTTGATGGTACCTGTGCTGCGCAATGCAGAACAAATGAGTCTTTCTGAAATAGAAACTGCAATTAAAAATCTGGCTGTAAAAGCACGCGAAAATAAAATCACGATTGAAGACATGACCGGTGGAACATTTACCATTACTAACGGTGGCGTATTTGGTTCGATGATGAGCACACCAATTATTAATCCTCCGCAAAGCGCTATTCTCGGAATGCATAATGTGGTCGATCGACCTGTGGCAGTTAATGGACAGGTAGTTATTCGTCCGATGATGTATGTAGCACTGTCCTACGACCACCGTATCATTGATGGACGCGAGTCTGTCGGGTTTCTGGTAAAAGTAAAAGAGATGCTGGAAAGCCCAGCCAAGATGTTGTTTGGCGGCAAAGACCCTAATGAAGTGGTGCTTGGATTGTAAAAATATTTTTTGCTCTAATGCGCTTAATAAGTAATATAATTGCGTGATAAAACAAGTATAGAATTTTAATTTATGACATAGAATTCATTAACCCCTCTGCAACAATCAAATCCTGTGGTGTAGTTATTTTTACATTTTCTCTATTACCTTCAACCAAATTTATTTTTACTCCAGTTGCTTCTAATACACTTGCGTCATCAGTAAATGATTGATCATATTGTTGCTCAAATGCTATTTTTATGATACTAGACTGAAAACATTGTGGAGTTTGAATAATCACATATTTATTTCTATCAACAGCCTTATTTAATACCCCTTCCAATTCGCGTATTGATTCATTCAAATGGATATATGGAGTTGCATTTCCATTTTCCTCAGCATCTTTAAATAAAGTGACTATTGTTTGATGATTCACTAATGGACGTGCTGCATCATGAACTCCAACAACAGCATTCTCGGGAACACAATTCAAACCATTCTTAACGGAATGGAATCGTGTTTCACCTCCACCCACTAACAAATGAGGAATTATAAAATTATGCTGTGTACATAATCTCTTCCAATCACCATTTAGTTGGCTATTTAATACTACAATAATATTTATTTCGGGAATTGATGAAAAAAATTTTTCAATAGTATGCATAAGAATTGGCTTATCTTTCAACAGAATGAATTGTTTCGGAATTACATTATTCATTCTTGTTCCGCTTCCTCCTGCAACTATAATAACGTACTTTTTCAAATTATCTATTTCTATTGAAGATGATTACAAAAAAAAACGAATTTACGAATCTTATAATAAAGACTCGCAAATTCGTAAAGTTTACTTATTTGAGTAAAACAATAATTATAATATCAACATTGCATCGCCATAAGTATAAAAGCGATATTTCTCCTTTATAGCTTCCTTATATGCTTTAGCCATTAAGTCATACCCTCCGAAAGCGTAAACCATCATTAAAAGAGTTGATTCCGGCATGTGAAAATTAGTAATCATGCAATTTGCAACACTAAAATCATAAGGTGGGAAGATGAACTTATTAGTCCACCCTTCAAACGGTTTCAAGAAACCATCAGTACTTACTGATGTCTCAATCGCTCTCATTGTGGTTGTACCAACACAACATATTTTCTTCTTTTCTCTGCGAGCTTTATTTACTATTTCGCAATTTTGTTCGCTGATAATTAATTGCTCCGAATCCATTTTATGTTTTGTTAGGTCTTCAACTTCCACAGTTCTGAAGGTACCCAACCCTACATGTAAAGTAACATTTGCAAAGTTAACCCCTTTAATCTCCAAACGTTTCAAAAGTTCACGACTGAAGTGCAAACCTGCAGTTGGAGCTGCCACAGCGCCTTCATTTTTAGCAAATACGGTTTGATAACGCTCTTTATCCTCTTCTGTAGGTGAGCGTTTAATATACTTAGGAAGTGGAGTTTCTCCCATTTCCTCTAATGTTTTACGAAAATCTTCATACGAACCATCAAATAGAAAACGTAATGTACGCCCACGAGATGTAGTATTATCAATTACTTCAGCTACCAAGGTATCGTCATCACCAAAGTAAAGTTTGTTACCAATACGTATTTTACGTGCCGGGTCAACCAATACATCCCATAAGCGGCTTTCCGCGTTTAATTCTCTTAAAAGAAACACTTCAATTTTTGCACCTGTTTTCTCTTTATTTCCATACATACGGGCAGGAAACACTTTGGTGTCGTTTAGTATCATACAATCACCATCGCCGAAATAGCTCAAAACATCTTTAAAATGTTTATGTTCTATTTTTCCTGTTTTACGATTAATCACCATTAATCGGGCACCTTCACGTGTTTTAGCTGGGTGTTCCGCAATTAATTCTTTTGGTAAGTTGAACTTGAACTGGGATAACTTCATTTATTGTTTTTGTTTAGTGTAAGAAAGTCTGAAATTAGTGGCTCCGAATGGGCTAGACTGATTGCATAAATCTTACGGGATTTACTATTTAATTTTTTGAGGTTGCAAAAGTAATATATTTATAAGGCAAAATCAATTAAAAGCTGTTTTATTTTTAAGTTCTTATCAAATTGTATAATAAATATAGAGTTACATGTCCAAAGAATATTTCCTATAAATTGCTTGTCTTCAAAATATTCCTTATCATTGCCAATAATTAACATTATATGACAAACTAATAACATCTAAAAATGAAACGAAACATCTGTTTTTTCTCTTTTGTCATCCTTTCTTTCGTATTCAATTTATCTTCTTTCGGACAATATGTTCCATCAATGGATACTATAGAATGTATGCATGTGGTTGGCCTAGCTACGGATAATGGACTTCCTGTAGATGGTGTTACGGTTAAACTATTTAAAGAAAATGAAGAATTAGAATGTGAAGAAGTTTCTTCCGTTCCAAAGCATGATCACCGTTTCTCATTCGACCTGCTAGGGAATTCATATTATACCGTTCAAATTTCAAAGGAAGGTTATGTTTCTCGTACAGTTGGAATTTCAACTGTTGTACCTAAAAACTTTGAAATCAGTGATGATAATCCTAAAACAGTTTTTGAATTTGAAGCAGAGCTATTTAAATTAAAAGCTGGGGCTGATGATTATTATGTTGATTTTCCTATAGCTTTGATTAGTTATAAACCTAATAAAAAGAAATTTGAGAGTGATGAAAAATACACCGTAAGGCTTAAGAAAAATATTGGTGATATTGCTGAACCGCCATCAGTACCGGATTCAAAGTCACCGAAGAAGAAATAAAGTTTCTTTTCTTTTTTAAGCAAGATTTACTATAGCTTACCTTTCAAATATTGCCCTGTATAGGATTCCTTGCAGTTGATTAACTCTTCAGGAATCCCTTCAAATACAACATTTCCACCTTTAGTTCCACCTTCAGGTCCAAGGTCTATAATCCAATCGGCACATTTAATTATTTCCGCATTATGTTCAATCACAATAAGCGAATGCCCCTGTTTTACCAAGGCGTTGAAAGCATACAGTAATTTAGAAATATCATGAAAATGCAGCCCTGTTGTAGGCTCATCAAAAATAAATAAGGTTGGTGTTACGCTGTTCTGCCCAATACCCAAGAAAGAAGCAAGCTTAATTCTTTGAGCTTCGCCACCACTCAGCGTACTTGATGGTTGCCCCAAGTGAACATATCCTAAGCCAACATCGGATAATGGTTTTAATTTCTGAACTAATTTTTTCTCGGTATTGGTAGGGTGAGCCGGCTGCTCAAAAAAGGCAATGGCATCATCCACGGTCATATTTAAAATATCAGCAATGTTTTTATCCTGATAAGTAATTTCCAGTATATCCTGCTTGAAACGTTTGCCGTTACATGCTTCACATACTAAATGTATATCAGCCATAAACTGCATCTCTATCTGCACTTCACCTTCCCCCTCGCATACTTCGCAACGTCCGCCATCCACATTAAAAGAAAAATGTGAAGGTTTATATCCTCTATTCTTGGCTAATTGCTGATCAGCAAACAGTGTACGAATTTCATCGTATGCTTTCACATACGTTACAGGATTGGAGCGAGTTGATTTTCCAATAGGATTCTGGTCAATCATTTCAACAGCCGAAATACTGTTGTAATCACCTGACAACTTATCAAAACTTCCAGTCTGCTCACCAAAACCTCCGTGTATCTTCTTCAACGCGGGATACAAAACTCTTTTCACTAATGAAGTTTTTCCGCTTCCAGAAACACCTGTAACCACAGTGATTGTATTAAGAGGAAATTTTACATTTATGTTCTTCAGATTATTCTCGCGAACACCATTCAGTTCGATATAATGATTCCAAATCCTGCGTTGAGTAGGGACTTCAATCTTTTCTCGTCCGTTTAGATACAACGCCGTTAAACTTCTTGTTTCTGTTTTCAAGTCTTTATGATCGCCCTGAAAAACGAGCTCTCCTCCATGTGTGCCAGCCAATGGACCAATATCAATAAGCTGGTCGGCGGCACGCATAATTTCTTCATCATGTTCTACTACAATAACAGTGTTACCTATATCCCGTAATGAAAACAACACTTTTATCAATCTCGAAGTATCGCGTGAATGCAAACCAATACTTGGCTCATCCAAAATATACATGGAACCAACAAGGCTGCTGCCGAGCGATGTAGCCAAATTAATCCGTTGCGACTCCCCTCCTGACAAGGTATTTGACAAACGATTCAATGTAAGATAACCCAAACCTACGTCATTCAGAAATTGCAATCTATTGGTAATTTCAATAAGGATTCGCTTGGAAACCTCCACTTCATATTTAGACAATTTAACCTTTCTAAAGAATACCAATGAGTCGGAAACAGGCATCAACACAATATCATTGATTGACATCTCCGCTACTTTTACATACGTTGCATCTTTTCGCAAACGAGTTCCATTACATTCCGGACACACTGTTTTGCCACGATAACGCGATAACATTACTCGATATTGAATTTTATATGCTTCCTTTTCCAAATGCTTAAAAAACTCATTTAAGCCTGCGAAATATTTATTTCCTGCCCATAGTAATTTTTTCTCTTTGTCAGTTAAATCATAATATGGACGGTGAATAGGGAAGTCGAACTTATGGGAATTATTTATCAGCACATTTTTCCATTCGCTCATCTTCTCGCCTTTCCAACAAACAATTGCTTCTTCAAAAACAGAAAGATTTTTATTTGGAATTACCAAGTCGGGATCAATACCGATAACACTTCCGAAACCTTCACAGTTTTTACATGCTCCTATCGGGTTGTTAAAACTAAAAAAATGTGTACTCGGTTCTTCAAAAGTCATTCCGTCCAGTTCGAAACGGTTTGAGAAACTTCTTGATTTTGAATTTTGTGTTTTAGTTTTAGAATTACTCTTCGTGCTTTTTGCCTTTGGCACTTTGGTCTCCTGACCTTCGGCTTCAATCACCTCAACAACGCATTCTCCATCTCCTTCATAAAAGGCAGTTTGTACAGAATCAGAAATACGATTTTCATTATCTTCATCGTCGGGACGCACCGTTAAACGGTCAATAACAATATACAGCTGTTCCTTTTCAGAGAATTTAGTTTCAATAAACTCTTCTATCTTTTTTATTTCGCCGTTGTGCTGAATACGTGTAAATCCCTGTTGAGACAATAGCTCCAACTGTTTTTTAAGCGGCTTATCCTTATGAGGTTTTAGCGGCGAAAGAATTAAAATCTTCGTTTCAGGTTTAAGTGAGTTAATGTATTCAGCTACATCAGCCACTGTATCACGCTTTACCTGATTCCCGGAAACAGGTGAAAATGTTTTTCCTATTCGGGCAAATAATAATTTTAGATAGTCATATATCTCGGTAGAAGTACCGACAGTAGAGCGTGGATTGCGGGAACTCACCTTTTGCTCAATTGCTATTGCCGGCGAAATTCCTTTAATATAATCTACTTCAGGTTTATCAATTCTACCGAGGAACTGGCGGGCATAAGATGAAAGGCTCTCCACATAACGCCTTTGACCTTCAGCATACAGCGTATCAAAGGCAAGAGACGATTTGCCAGAACCTGACAAACCGGTAATTACAACCAGCTTATTACGCGGTATGGCAACATCAATATTCTTAAGGTTATGTACCCGCGCACCTTTGATTATGATGAATTCTTTGGAACTTAAATCTTCTATTTGTTTCGGCGTTGCCATTCAGTTTTTTTAAAGTCTGCGAAATTAATCAAAATAGGCCGAGATTGCTGCAATTGATATTTCATAATTATTAATAAAGTTGGTATTTGTTGAAATATTTTATTAGATTTGCATTGTAATTCACAATTAATAACATCGATTTTCAAAATTAGTTCTGAAAATCATAAAGCCCAAAGGAGAATAAATATAGATTAAACTGCTACTTTTTTATAATTAATTTTTAATAAAAAAGCCGTGCCTATGCGTAAGCAGTTAATTAGCGACCAACAACTCGTTGGTCAGTACATCAAGGGTGATGAATCAGCTCTAGCAGAAATAGTAGAACGTCATAAACATAGGGTGTTTGAATATATACTCACCTATGTTAAGGAAAAGGAAAAAGCGGAAGATGTTTTTCAGGAAACATTTTTTAAAGTGATAACCACTTTCAAAAAAGGCGGTTATAATGAGCAGGGGAAACTCCTGCCATGGATTCTCTGTATTGCTCACCACCTTATAATGGATACGTACAGAGCCAAGAAAAAAAATATCACAATTAGTTCATTAAAAAATGAGGATGGCAAAGAAGTGGAGATATTTGATGTATTGGTGCTGCCTCAACCGACGCATGAGAATGATATTATTAAAATTCAGCTTAGAAAAAAACTAAGAACGCTTATCAGACGGCTTGATAAAGAACAGCGCGAAGTGATTATTCTTCGGCATTATTTTGGGATGAGTTTCAGGGAAATTGCAGAACGGAAAGAGATGAGCATTAATACTGCTTTGGGCAGGATGCATTATGCTTTGATTAATCTGAATAAGATTATTAAAGAACAAAAGATTGATTTCGGAAGGGACAATCACCTAGAGGAAAGCTTTTTCATTAAAAAAGGAATAATTTAAGGGTAACACAATAAGTAGTTTAGAGGTGCGTTATTCATATATAATAACTTAAAATTATATTAATGGATAAAACTTTTACTCAAGAAAAATTAAAAACTACCGGTAAAAAGAATGGAAAAGCGGATAATAAAAAGATGTCTCCTCAGGAACCTGGAAAGCAAATT
>CAIRRW010000455.1 GCA_903881065.1 uncultured Bacteroidota bacterium | reverse complement strand
GTAATCCATCTGAATCCATTGCGGTAAGTGGATTCCCTGGCTGTCTAACAATCCTGTAAAATAATCACTCCATGAAATTGCTACTGTAATATTGCCTATAGCATACTCCATAATCAAAGCCCAGCCTATTATCCAGGCGATAAGTTCGCCAAAGGCGACATAGGAATAAGTGTAGGCACTTCCCGAAACAGGAACCATAGAAGCAAATTCGGCGTAAGCAAAAGCTGCAAATCCGCAAGCTACAGCGGTGAATAGAAAAAGAAATATAACTGCAGGACCTCCATCAGAACTTGCTTTGCCGATAGTAGAAAATATACCTGCACCGATAATTGCAGCTATTCCGAATGCAGTGAGGTCGCGTACTCCAAGATGCTTTCCTAAACCGCCGTGACCGCCTTTGGCTTCATTCTTCTCTACTTGTTTTAATATATCGTGTACTGATTTCTTACGAAATAGTGAATTGAAATTCATTCTATGTACTTTAGTTAAAAAACAAATGTAGATAAATTATTGACTAAGGAGTTTTGTTAAAACAGGAATACGTTTCAGCAGTTTATTTTTATCAAGCATAAAAAGAAATGCGATTAATAAAAACGGTAATGAAATAACTTTATATCTCGCGATAGCGCCGAGAACAGGAGTTGTTTCGCCAATGATTAAAAACTGAATCAGTACAAATGACAAACAAAACAATACATATTCCCAATGAATTATTGAGAAGGGTTTGCTGAAAACAAGACATAATAAAATGAATGCAAGTATCATTATATTTTCGGCACCTGCCATTAGCATTAATGGTGATTTTAATTCCCATGGGTAAGGACGAACGACTGTATTTAACAGTGCCTGCGGACTGTTTTTAAGAAATGAAGAAGCTGTTGGTTCCAAGGTATCGAGCTTTATTAAACTGCCTGCAACAGGTATGGGATGGTGGTAAGCATCAGTAAAATTACCATAAGCGAGCTGATTGAATTCAATTTGTTTTTGTGATAATGTAACCAGTGGATTTTGAATAGGAGTGAAACTATCAATGTTTAAGCCTATTACGGATAGTGTGAAAATGATTATTGCAAATTTCAAAAGTGGTTTTGATGCTCCTGATTTGTTGAACCAGAGAAGAAAAATTAAACTTGGCATTATTGCAAGCCATACATAAAACTTGGAGAGTGCCAATAATGCTGCCATTGCAGCGCAAATCAGTATTGCTTTCGGTTTAAATAATTTTGTTGTATAATAAATTGATAAGCCTAAAGCGAATATTATTATTCCTTCTTTTAATACGCCGGAACCCCAGAAAAGTACTGATGGCAACAGGAAAACGGCAAACATCAATTCGCGTTTTTTATCTTTTAAGTAGGTTGCGAATGTTTTGTAGATGCCTGTAAGCCCTATGAATGAAACGAAACAGATGAAGACCGTGTGAACATTGTAATATCCGAAGGAGAAGAGGCGGACGAATGCATTGAAACGCACTATGGTATGGCTGTCGTTATATATGCTGCCGTAGAATTTGCGCGACCAGTAGTGCATTTCATTATAGTAGGTGTCGAATTCGGGAGTGTTGTTATAGATGCCTAATAACATTCGGAAATAGTGTGTGGGATGGGTTTTTAGGGCATCAAACAGGATTTTGCTGTCGTCAAAATATTTGTAAATATCAGCGGTGGAGCGGTCGGTGTAATAGAAGGTGTAGATTGCCCAAAGTAATAATCCGAAGATTATTTTGATGGTGAATAGTATGGATAATGTTCGTTTTGAAATGCCTTCGAGTTCAAAGAATTTCATCTTATGAATGATGAAAATGAACAGGAAAGTATATGTTATCGTAAGCAGGATTTCCAATTGGTATGTTGTATTTTAAATTCGGGCAAAGATAGTAATTGGTTTATTGGTCGGGCGTTTTTTATAGAAGGAGTTTTTATTTGGGCGAATATCGTTTCTGCTATCCATCAAGTTTGTTCCCGCTTTTGTTCCAATCTTTTTATTCATCTGAAAAAGAAGAATAAAAAGGATTTCCACGACAATCGGGCGCAGTTGCAAGTTTATCGTCCTCTTCAAGTTTTCCATACTAACGCAAAAACCTGACAGGTCACTAAGACCAAATGCCTATACCGGAAAAGCGGGGTAGGCTTTTACACTTCAAAATGCTTATACCGGAAAAGCGGGGTAGGCATTTAGACTTCAAAATGGCTATACCGGAAAAGCGGGGCAGGCATTTACACTTCAAAATGGCTATACCGGAAAAGCGGGGTAGGCATTTAGACTTCAAAATGGCTATACCGGAAAAGCGGGGTAGGCATTTAGACATCAAAATGCCTATACCGGAAAAGCGGGGTAGGCATTTTGTCTTTTTTAAGCCTATTCTAAAAAAGCAGGACAGAAAAACTATGCTTTAAATGCCCATAGCTGCTTTATTTTATTTTTAAAGTGTTTTGTGAAGATGAAATGCGAAAGTGTACGTATCGCGTTTATTTTTGAATTGATTGTTTTTGAATTTTTGGAGGAGTACATATATATAAGGAAGGAAAAATATTATATTATAGTTTTTAGTTATAAGTAGTAAAGAATGATTTAGTACTTTTGGGATTATATTAAACTTATAAATTAGTTGTTGGTGAAAATAGCAACAACGGCGCGAGCGAAGGGAACTATTCGTTTTATAGTTCGCCCAATAAATCTCTTAACTTAAAGATATAGTCACTTATCCTTTTTTCCAAATC
>CAIRRW010000454.1 GCA_903881065.1 uncultured Bacteroidota bacterium | reverse complement strand
TTTTTGAGGAGTTATTAAAATTAATACAAATTACAATATTTTCAAACCAATAATCAAAATATCATCCACCTGTTCTTGATTACCTCGCCAATCCTCGAAAGTTCTATTAAGAATATCTTTCTGCAAATTAATGGGTTCCTTATGAACATCCAATAATAAATCTCTGAAATGTTTCGCCATAAATTTTTTACCAAAAGGCCCACCAAATTGATCAGCATATCCATCAGAAAAAATATATATACAGTCACCTGTTTGCAACAGAATATCATGATTCCTAAATTTCTTTTTCTGTTCCCCTAAAAAATAACCAATTGGAAATTTATCAGCCTTCGTTTGCAACAATTCTCCATTTCTAATAATAAACAGAGGATTGAAAGCTCCTGCGTATTCCAATTCAAGTGATTTAAAATCAATTGTACAAAATGAAACATCCATTCCATCTTTTGCATGTGAATCCTCTTGTCCATGATGCAAAGTTTCACTAACACCATCATTTAAACAATCAAGAATTAAAGAAGGGGTTGTAAAATTATTATTGTCTACCACATGTTTTAGTAAATTATAGCCTACTATTGACATGAATGCTCCCGGAACGCCATGTCCAGTACAATCGACTGCCGCAAACATCGTTTTGCCATCTTTCTTATCCATCCAATAGAAATCCCCACTAACAATATCTTTTGGTTTATAAAGCACGAATGAATTTGGTAATAATTGTTTTACTAAACTATCTGGAGGCAAAATTGCTTCCTGAATACGTTTTGCATATTTTATGCTATCCGTGACATGTTTATATAAAACTTCTAATTCTTGGTTTTTTGTTTCGATTTCTTCTTTTTGTCGAACAACCTGTTCCGTCCTCGAAATTACTTTTGCTTCTAAAATCTGCTCATTTTCTCGTAAATCTTCACGCATTTTTAATAACGCAGCCCCAAGTGTATCTTCCTTACTTAATGGTTGATAATGAGAAATAAAATTACCTGCACCTACCTCACGGGCAAACTCGGTTGTCCTTGCCATACCGTCAATTAAGCCATTAAGTGCGATAGCCATTTCTCCGATTTCATCATTTCTATCTTTTATTCTATGAGGAGGCAATATTCCTCTTCCCATCATCAATAATATTTTTTTTAATTGATGGATTGGGCGAACTATTGTACGGACAGTATACATAGCAATTAAAATCCCTCCCAAGACAAGAAAAAGTCCAAGACGTATAACAATCTTCTGAAGAACACTAAATGAATGTAACATTTCATTAGAATTATCTGAAGCATTAGAATTCTGCTTATTTATAAGGGTACTTAATTTCTCATTTATTGCTTTAAATTTCACATCTAACTCCTCAAAAGGAATTAATGCAGGCAATTTAATACTTGCATCTTCATAATCATCAAATGAATTTAATTGATCCATAATATCCTGTTTATAACTGGAAAACATTTGTTCCGTGGATAAAAAAATGGAATCAATATCTAATTGCTCTTGCTTATTCCAATTTACGGAGTGGCCTTTAATTCTTTCTTTTAAGGTAGGATAATCATCATTAATCAAACTCTTTAATTCTTTCTTATCAAGAGCGTCATTTCCGACTTGAATATAAAACCACTTAGTAATTAATAATTTTGAGCGAATCAATAGATAATTCAAATCCTTAAGGGAGGCTACTGAAGGATTAAAAATACGAGTAACTTTCTCTGTTTTAGTGCGGCTTTCAGTGAGAGTTAAATTTGTAAGAAATGAAGCTACAATAAACAAAAGTAGAATTATTCCGAACCCAAGTCCAATTTTCCTGCCTATAGTAAATCTAATTTTCATTATTGAATTTATCCCTTAGAACTAGTTACCTATTTCTTGTAATTTCTGTTTATATAAGTCTGATTTAACTTTATCATTCAAACTAAAATATACGCCAGACAAACCCAATAATGTTTCTTTGCGTTTTGGATCGAGTTGATATGCTTTTTCCATAAAAGGGAGAGATTCTCGAAATAATTTTATCGAATTGTCTTGTAGATCGTTTAATGCAACAATATCAATATCAATGTCAGATTGGGTAATAAGCTGAACTGCTTGATTATAAAACAGGATTCCCATATTATAGTTTGCACTTATATTATTGGGATCAAGAATAAGAACTTTACTATATGTTGCTTTTGCAAGACTTAAAAATTGATTTCCTCCCTTTCTGTCTGATTCGTATATCTGAGTGTATACTGAAGCTAATGCCTTTAAAAAATTAATATCATTTTGTTTTTGATTTGCTTTGGAAGTATCAACTAGTATTGAATATTCTTTAAATTTATCAAAATCATCAATTGCGACTAGGTAGTTTGTTGAATCGAGGCTTGTTTTTACATCATTAAACAGTGTAGCAGACAAGTATTTTATATTCTTTATATTCTCACTAACATTTGCAACAGAAGTGTCGACCAAAAGCGATCTCTTAAATGAATTTAATGCCTCAATACGAGATGGTGATTGTTTATTCGTTTTTTCCCTAGAATTGTAAATGGATTTGTAACAAAAACCTCTTACATACCAAGCTTCGCCATCATTAATTGTTTCGACATCTACTACAGCCAAGTCAATTAAAATCTTAGCACTATCTAAATCTCCTTTTTGCAACATTGAAAAAGCTTTTGAAACTCTATCAACTTGTGCATTTACAGAAGGGTATAGCACAACTAGTATTCCAATAATAATTATATATTTAAATCGTAACATTTTCTATATCTTCTATTTTACATCATGGACAGCCATTGTTTCGAGTTGAGCACCAACTTTCAATTTATGGTTTTCTATATTTTGTTTATTTAATTCATATTTCAATTTATTCTCAACTACAATAAAGTTGATGCCTGCACCTTGTTTAACTAACCCTTGATTTTCAGTAATTATTAAAACACTACTACTTTTAGCTTTATTGACAACATCATTAAGCTGCGAAGAATTATCGGGAAGGATATATACAATTTGACACTGAGAGGCCTCACTTGAGGATGAAATGTTCTTGATCTCTATTTTTTGAGATTCCACTTTTTTGGTTGCAGCCATTTTATTTAATTCACTTATCAAAGTAATGTTATTTCCTAAAACTCCAACAACAAAGTTACCTTGTTTCCTATCGCTTGGCCATTCTATTAATTTAGTGAAGTTATAAAGGTATGCTACTTTTATTTTTGCTGCAAACTCCTCGCTCTGATCTGGTTTAACAACCATCCAGGATGTGAGAAAAACAAATGAAATTAAAACAAATAATATCTTCTTCATCAAATCTTTTGCACTCAGCAAAATTTTATATTTACTTAACTTTGCAAATATAGTGTTTTTAGGTGAATTTTATTTTATTATCGCCCGACGTTTAAATATGTGAGTACATTTTACCTTATATTAAGTTACTAGTGTTTTAGCATTAAAAATACCTATTTTTGTAACCATTTTAATGTATAAAAAAGAATTTGATAATTACGATGACTCGGAATTGATTGCTCTCTATAAGCAGTCAAGCGACAATAACTTTATTGGTGTACTTTATAATAGATATTCTCACTTGATTTTCGGAGTATGTATGAAATATCTTAAAAATGAGCAGGATGCACAGGATGCTTTTATACTTATTTTCGAGAAAATACTTGATGATTTACAAAAGTATGATGTGAAAGAATTCAAACCATGGCTTTATATTAATTGCAAAACTTTTTGTCTGATGCAACTTCGCTCAGAGGCTTCAATTCAAAAGAAGGAAAAGGATTTGCAGAATTATTTAGTTAACTCTATGGAATATGAATCAGAATTACATCTCTTTAATGATAATCAAAGAGAAATTCAACTTACTTTTATGGAAGAATGTTTGAAAAAACTGAATACGGATCAACAAATATGTATTGAATTATTTTATTTGAAGGAAAAAAGTTATCAAGAAGTAAGTAATGAAACCAATTTGGCTTTAAACAATGTGAAAAGTTATATCCAGAATGGAAAAAGAAATCTAAAAAACTGTATAGATGCACAGTTGAAATGATTAATAAACAATAGTGAAACAAACTTTAGAACATAAATTATTTAACCCATCAAATTGTCTTCTGGAAAAGACGATGTTTGATTACATTGACAATAAACTGATTGATAAGGAGCGCCATCAAGTGGAAAAACATTTGCTTAGTTGTCAATTGTGCTCAGATGCAATGGAAGGTTTGGAATTGATTAAAGACAAAAATAGGATTACTACTATAAATGAAATAATTAATGAACGATGTTCACCCGAAATTAAAAAAGAAAGTAAAGTAATAAAATTCAATTATAGTCTCTTTTCAGCTATAGCGGCGGGTATATTATTGTTGATTGGTGAAGTATTTTTCTTTAATCAGTTAAATAAAAAAGAAATAATGCAGGACAAAATAGCAGAATTGAAATCCCCTCAATTTTCACATCCTGCTGAAGAAACAATTGCTAATGATTCATTCAAACAGAAAGAATCAGCAGCAAAGAATCAGGTGGAAAGATTTGAGAAAAAAAATTCAGAACAATTGCAATCGTTAATTTCTCTAAAAGAGGAAAAGCCAAGGCCTGATGTAGAGAATACTGCTGGAAAAGGAGAATCTGATGCCCCTACAACGTCAAGTTCGAACGAAATTGTTCTTACTAAATCAACCACAGAAAGTGATAAAAAATTGGATGTTAATTTGGCTCCGATGCAGCAGGATGAGTCAATATTGATGGAACAGGAAGTAATAACAAGTGACGTAACTCCTAATAAAGCTGAAGAAATGGCAG
>CAIRRW010000453.1 GCA_903881065.1 uncultured Bacteroidota bacterium | reverse complement strand
TGTCCTTTCCATTTGGTTTGTTGTCCTTTCCATTTGAATCGTTCTCCTTTCCATTTGGTTTGTTGTCCTTTCCATTTGAATCGTTCACCTTTACGATTGATTAGGTGAACGAATCAATCGATTTGTTCTCCTTTTCATTTGGTTTGTTCTCCTTTTCATTTGGTATGGCCTGCCTACTATTTCAATTGTTTTTGCTATTATCAGTTCTGTTTTTAAGTAATATATATACACTATATATATTAGGTGTATAAATAGGTTTATTAATTGTTGAGGATTTATAGGATTTTTAAATTACATTTGAAAAAGACTCCAATCTTCCTAACTTTCTTTTGTTCAAAACAATTTTCGTTTATTCACCTGCTAACTTTATTTAAATTACTTTTGAACTAAATTATAAACCAAATGTTAGAAAATTACTTAAAGAACATCGCAGATACCACAATACAAGGCGATGCACGCGAAGAAAGTTATTATCCGCATTTGTCGAATCTAATTAAAGAGTTTTCTCTTTCATTAAATAAAAAGAATACACATATAACTATACTTCCCAAAAAGACCGAAGCAGGTAACCCTGATTTCCGTATTTGGGATGGTCAGCAAAATATTGTTGGTTATATTGAAGCTAAAGTTCCAGGTGCTGATTTAAATAAAGTAGAAAATTCTGAACAACTAAAGCGTTACCGTGATACTTTTCCAAATGTTATTCTAACGGATTTTTATGAATTCAGATTATACAGAGATGGAAAATTAATTCAGAAAACCTTTATCGGCAGACCATTCATCGCTCACAAACTAAAAACAAAATCTCCTGTCGAAAATACGGAAGAGTTTAACAAACTCTTGGATTCCTTTTTTAGTTTTTCCCTGCCAAAAGTTTATTCTGCCGAATCGCTTGCCATTGAACTTGCAAAGCGTACACGCTTTTTAAAAGAAGAAGTTATTCATCAGGAATTAGATGATGATGAAAATCAAACAAACTTTGTTCTTGGTTTTTATGATGCTTTTCAAAAACATCTTATTGCAGGTTTAACCAAAGAAGAATTTGCCGATTTGTATTCTCAAACCATTGCTTATGGCTTATTTGCAGCACGTACTCGTACAGATGGAAATTTCTCCAGACGATTAGCATACAATTTTATTCCGCCAACTATTGGCATCCTTCGCGATGTATTTCAGTTTATTTCTCTCGGTAGTTTGCCTGTGCAAATGGAGGTTATTATTGATGATATTGCCGAAGTTCTCAATGCTGCCGACCTCTCTAACATCTTACAGGATTTTTATAAACGGGGTAAAGGTCAAGACCCTATCATCCATTTTTACGAAACCTTCCTTCACAAATACGACCCTTCAACACGTGAAAAACGTGGTGTATATTACACGCCCGAACCTGTAGTTAATTATATTGTCCGTTCCGTCAATCAAATTCTTATTGATGATTTTAATAAAGAAAACGGTTTTGCAAATACCGATGTAACTGTGCTCGACCCTGCCGGAGGCACACTCACATTCCTTGCACAAGCCGCAAAGTTTGCCATCGAAGATTTTACAGATAAATATGGCGAAGGCAACAGAGCCAATTTTATTAAAGAACATATCCTCAAAAATTTTTATGCGTTTGAATTAATGATGGCTCCCTATGCCATAGCACATCTCAAAATGTCGTTCCTCTTGGATGAATATGGTTACACCATGCAAGCCTCCGACCGTTTCAAATTATATTTAACCAATACCTTGGAAATTGACGACCTCGAACAAACCCGTATCCCCGGTATGTCTTCTCTTTCCGAAGAAAGCAAACAGGCAACTCTTGTAAAAAAGAAAAAACAGATTCTTGCCATTATGGGCAATCCGCCTTATTCTATTGCTTCTTACAATAAGTCCAAATTTATTGAAGGTATAATGGCTCTCTATAAAAAGGATGTAAAAGATGAACAAAACATTCAATTATTATCCGATGATTATGCAAAGTTTATTCGCTTTTGTCATTGGAAAATCGAACAGGCAGGCACTGGTGTTGTAAGTTTAATTACAAAAAATACCTATCTCAATACTACTGCCTTTCGAGGATTACGTCAACAACTTCTGGAATATTTTGATAAAGTATACATCTATAATCTTCACGGAAAACTTTATGAAAAATCTCCCGATGGCGGCAAAGACCAAAACGTGTTTGATATTCGTGTAGGCACTGCAATTATGATGTTAGTAAAAACAGGTAAGAAAAAGAAGGATAATGAACTCGCGCAATTATTTTATCAAGACCTTTATGGCGAACGCCCCGAAAAAT
>CAIRRW010000452.1 GCA_903881065.1 uncultured Bacteroidota bacterium | reverse complement strand
CTAACAAAACAAACAGTAATATGGAAATAGAAAAATTTCAGTACGACAACAAAATTGTAAAACAATTTGCTTTTGCTACCATACTTTGGGGGCTAGTAGGAATGTTAGTAGGATTATGGGTTTCTCTTGAACTTATTTTCCCTACGCTTAACATATTTCCGATGACAGCTTTCGGGCGTTTACGACCATTACATACCAATGCTGTTATTTTTGCATTTGTTGGTAATGGTCTTTTCATGGGAGTTTACTATTCGTTACAACGCTTATGTAAAGCGCGTATGTTTAGTGATAAATTGAGTGCTATTCACTTTTGGGGATGGCAATTAATTATTGTTTCAGCTGCATTAACTTTGCCTTTCGGTATTACTACAGGTAAGGAATATGCTGAGTTGGAATGGCCAATTGATATTGCTATTACTCTTATCTGGGTAGTATTTGCTTGGAACTTTTTCGGAACTATTATCAAAAGAAGAGAGCGTCATTTATATGTAGCAATCTGGTTTTATATTGCAACAATAGTAACTGTTGCGGTATTACATATTGTAAACTCTATGGAGATGCCTGTTTCTATCTTGAAAAGTTATTCAATGTATGCAGGTGTTCAGGATGCGCTGGTTCAGTGGTGGTATGGTCATAACGCAGTTGCATTTTTCTTGACAACTCCTTACCTTGGAATCATGTATTATTTTATTCCAAAAGTTTCAGGGCGTCCGGTTTACTCCTACCGATTATCAATTATCCATTTCTGGGCATTGATATTCCTGTATATCTGGGCAGGACCTCACCACTTATTATATACTGCTTTACCTGATTGGGCACAATCTCTAGGAGTTGTATTCTCTGTTATGTTAATTGCTCCATCTTGGGGAGGTATGATAAACGGATTATTAACTCTTCGCGGTGCTTGGGACAAAGTACGTGAATCGGTTGTGTTGAAATTTATGGTAGTTGCTGTTACAGCTTACGGTATGGCTACTTTTGAAGGACCAATGCTTGCAATTAAAAAAGTAAATTCAATTGCTCACTTTACAGATTGGGTAATTGCTCACGTTCACGTTGGAGCTTTAGGTTGGAATGGTTTCTTAACATTTGGTGTTTTGTATTGGTTAGTACCTAAAATTTTCCAAACTGAATTATGGTCTAACAAACTTGCCAATTGGCATTTTTGGTTAGGTTCATTGGGTATCTTATTTTATGTAGTTCCAATGTATTGGGCTGGTTTCACCCAGTACTTAATGTGGCAGGAATTCACTGCTGCGGGCTTCTTAAGATATCCAAATTTCCTTGAAACAGTTACACAATTGCGTCCAATGTATATTATGCGTTCAATGGGTGGAGCAATGTATATTACGGGATTCGTTATGATGGCTGTCAATTTAATAAAAACTGTAAAATCTGGTACTTTACTTGCAAATGAAGATGCCGAAGCTCCTGCATTGGAAAAAGTATTTGTTACTCATGGTAAAGAGCATTGGCATAGAGTAATTGAACGCAAGCCTATTCAATTTATGATATTATCATTAGTTGTCATTTTAATCGGAGGAATGATAGAAATGGTTCCAACTTTCTTAATAAAATCAAATATTCCAACAATTTCTAGTGTTAAACCTTATTCACCACTTGAATTACAAGGAAGAGATATTTATATTAGAGAAGGTTGTTATGTATGTCACTCTCAGATGGTACGTCCTTTACGTTTTGAAACAGAACGATATGGAGAGTATTCAAAAGCTGGAGAATTTGTTTATGACCATCCATTTCAATGGGGTAGTAAACGTAACGGACCGGATTTGGCTCGTGTTGGCGGAAAATATCCCAATTCATGGCATTATAATCACATGATGGATCCTACAACAATGTCACCAGGTTCTATTATGCCTACTTTCCCATTCTTGTTGGATAAAGAAATTGATACTGCGAGCACACCTGCTAAAATAAGAGCAATGATGAAACTTGGTGTACCTTATCCTGAAGGATACGATAAAATTGCAAACCATGATTTGATGGTTCAGGCACAGAATATAGCAGATAATTTGAAAACAGATAAGATAGAAACAGTTAGCGATAGAGAAATTATTGCATTGATTTCTTACTTACAAAAATTAGGCAGAGACTTAAAAGTGTATCATTTAATTAACGACAAACAATCAAAGAAATGAAATTCATCAATTATCTTCAATCCATAGCGGGAGTAGGAATTTTCCCGATGATATCGCTAATTATGTTCTTTGTTTTCTTTGTAGTGCTTGCTGTATGGGCACTTAAAGTAAATAAAAATTACATAAGTGATATGAAAAATATTCCATTAGATAATCATAATGAAACAACACAACTTTAAATCGTGAAATATGAAAAATAGTATAGACAATAAAATTCAACCTAAAAAAGCAAGTCCGGCAAAATACTTTTTAACCCTATTTGCTTTAATTACAAGTTTTAGTTTATTTGCTCAACAAGCAAAACCGTCATCAGCGGATGATACGTTATGGTTATTTTCCAACGGATTATTTGACACCTTGCTGGCGGTAATAGTTTTATTAATGATAATTATAGCTGTCCTTGGTGGAGTACTCGTGAATGTTGCTCGTTTTGCGACTGAAAGAAAAACCAGTGACGGCAAAATAATTGGTGTTATAGCATTAATAGCATTCTTATCAGCTAGCCATTCATCGTCTGCCCAAGCTGTAGCAGCAGTTGCTACAGCAGCTACAGGGGCAGCTGCGGCTGCCCCTGCGCCTTATGATTATATGGGTTTGGGAGCAGGAATGTTCTATCTTATGCTTATATTTATAATCATGGAGATTGTGATAATTACAGTGATTTTAAATAGTATTCAAGTTTTCTTGAAACGTGAAATTGCTTTATCTGCTGCCGCTGTTAAAACAGGCCCAACACTTATGGACAGAATAAATGCTACTGTACCTCTTGAAAAAGAAGCAGACATTTTAATGGATCATGATTATGATGGAATTAAGGAGTTGGATAATGATTTGCCACCATGGTGGAAATATGGTTTCTATATTACAATTGTTTTCGCTGTAATTTATATGACAATACATCACATCACAAAAACAAGTGACTTACAAGGTGCCGCATATGAAAAAGCGATGGAAGCAGGACGTATTGCAAAAGAAGAGTATCAGAAAAAGGATGCTAATAATGTTACTGAAAATAATGTAAAATTGTTTACAGATAAAACTCACTTAGATGAAGCGGCTGATTTGTTTAAAGCCAATTGTGCAGTTTGTCATGGGAAATTGGGAGAAGGAATTGTTGGGCCAAATTTAACTGATGAGTATTGGTTGCATGGAGGAAGTATAAAAAACATATTTCATACCATTACATTTGGATGGCCAGATAAAGGCATGAAATCATGGCAGGCAGATTTTTCACCACTGAAAATAGATGAGCTTGCGAGTTATGTAAAATCGTTGAAAGGCACTAATCCTCCAAACGGTAAAGCTCCTCAAGGAGATATGTATGTGGAAGAAGTAACGGTTAAAAGTGATTCAACTAAAAAAGATAGTACAAAAGTGATGGCTCCGTCTATTGACAGTACTAAGGTAAAAGCAGGGAAGAAAAAATAACAATGAAAGATACGGACGAAAATAAAGATGAGTCATTTAGGGATTCGATTGCAACAATTAAGGATGGGAAGCGAGCATGGATATTTGCACAGAAACCTAAAGGGAAGCTCTACAATAAACGCTCCGTATTAAGCCTTGTTTATTTAGTTGTCTTTTTTGTTCTTCCTTTTATTAAATTTGGTGGCGAACCGTTTTTCCTGATTGACATTCCGGATAGAAAATTTATTCTTTTCGGTGCAATATTCTGGCCTCAAGACACATTTATATTTGTGCTTGCAATGCTTACTTTTATTGTATTCATTGTATTGTTCACTGTCGTTTTTGGAAGGGTATTCTGTGGCTGGGCTTGCCCGCAAACAGTATTTATGGAAATGGTTTTTCGTAAAATAGAATATTGGGTTGAAGGAGACGCAACTCATCAAAAGGTATTAAACAAACAACCTTATAATACAGAGAAGATAATAAAGAAATCTGCAAAGATTTCTTTATTTTTCATTGTGTCCTACATCATTGCCAATACCTTTTTAGCATATATAATAGGTATGGATTCTGTACTGGCATTTTATACTGAAGGTATAGCAAAAAATGCTGGTTCACTAATTTCGCTAACAATCTTTACAACAATATTCTTTCTTGTTTACCTACGGTTCAGAGAACAGGTTTGCATTGTAGTTTGCCCTTATGGAAGATTGCAGGGAGTGTTGCTTGATAGAAATTCCATTATTGTCGCTTATGATTATATCAGAGGTGAAAAAAGAGGGAAATTTAAAAAGAATGAAACACGTACAAACGGAGATTGTATTGATTGTGCTCAATGCGTAAAAGTTTGCCCTACTGGAATTGACATCAGAAACGGAACTCAGTTGGAGTGCATTAACTGTACTGCTTGTATTGATGCTTGCGACCACATGATGGAAAGTGTTGGGTTGCCAAAGGGATTAGTTCGTTTTGACTCGGAAAATGGTATTGCAAACAATCAAAAGCTGACGTTTACGGCAAGAATAAAGGCATATTCTGTTGTGTTGGTTCTGTTGTTGGGTGTTTTGCTCGCGCTTCTTATTACAAGAACAGATGTAGCTACTACTATTTTAAGAACTCCTGGATTATTGTTTCAGGAACAACCAAACAATCAAATAAGTAATTTGTATAATATTAAAATGGTGAATAAAACACATAATAAATTATCAATTACATTGAAACTGGAATCAGATATGGGGCGAATAGACATGGTAGGAAACAAAGTAATTACGGTAGAGAAAGAAAGTGTAGGAAGTAGTGAATTCTTCATCTATATTGATAGAGATAAAATTAGGGAAAGAAAGACAAAACTTAATGTAACTTTATATTCTGGAGATAAGAAAATACAAACGGTTAAAACAAGTTTTCTTGGGCCAATTTCAATAAAACATTAATTATTTTAAAGTTATGATAAAAATGAGTTGGGGTGTTAAAATAGCTGTTCTTTATACAGGCTTTATCGGGCTTGTTGTATTTATGGTAATAATGAGTGTGCGTCAGAAAATTGATTTGGTAAGCGAAGATTATTATACTAAAGAATTGGCATATCAAAGCAAAATAGATGAAATGAAAAATGCGGATGCATTGACTGCGAGCATCTCGCATTCGTTCACGGATACAGATCTTGAATTGCAATTTCAACCTGAATTCAAATCAAAAACATTAACTGGTCAGATATTGTTTTTCCGTCCTTCTGATTCATCAAAGGATTTTGAAATACCCGTTTCTATAAATGCAGATGGTCAGCAGAAAGTTGCATTGAACAAGCTTTCTAAAGGAATGTATAAAATGCAAATTTCCTGGAAGGCAGATAACACGCCTTATTATTCTGAAGAGACTATAGTAATTCCTTAGCTATTATAATATGAATATCCTCTGGACCGCCATAACACTAGGATTTCTTGGAAGTTTCCATTGTGTAGGAATGTGCGGTCCAATTGCACTGGCATTACCACTTAATCAAAATTCATACTTAACAAAAGTTACTGGAGTACTGCTTTATAACCTGGGAAGAATGTTTACGTATGCTTTGCTTGGTGGGCTTTTCGGGTTGATAGGTCAAAGTTTTATTATTGCAGGTTATCAGCAGGCTCTTTCAATAACATTGGGAATTATAATATTGCTAATGGTTTTGCTGCCGAATCAATTATTCAACAGATTCAAATTTACTTCTTCCATTTATTCTTTCGTAGGAAAAATAAAACAACAACTTGGTATGCTTTTCAAAAAGAAAAGTTACTCGTCATTATTTTTTATTGGTACTCTTAATGGCGTTTTGCCATGCGGGTTGGTATATCTAGGCATTGCCGGAGCAATAGCAACTGGTAATAGTTTGCAGGGTAGTATTTTTATGGCTACTTTTGGCTTTGGAACTTTTCCCGCAATGATTGTGTTATCGTTGCTTGGAAATTCAATCAGTATTAATTTCAGAAGTAAAATAAGAAAAGTCATGCCGTTATTTGTAGTATCAATGGCATTATTATTAATATTAAGAGGGATGAACCTTGGAATACCATATTTAAGTCCAGAGATGTCGGCGACTAAAGTGGAATGTCATAAATGTTGTCATAAATAGATTGTATGAGTACTGTCAGATTAACAAAAGAATTTAATTTCGAAATGGCACATGCACTTTTCGGTTACGATGGGCCATGCAAAAATGTTCACGGACACTCCTACAAACTTTCTGTTACCATTAAAGGTAAACCGATGAAAATTGAGAAGAATGCTAAATTCGGGATGGTGATGGATTTTAATGAACTGAAAAGTATTGTGAAGCCAATAATTGATGAGTTGGATCATGCTACGATGCTTAATACCAATTCGCCACACAAGAAAATGGCAGAGAAAAATTTATTGTTCGAGAAGTTGGTATTAGTGAATTACCAGCCTACTTGCGAGAATATGCTTATTGATATGGCAGATTATATTAAACTTCGCTTGCCTAAAAATGTTAACTTGCATCATCTAAAATTACAGGAAACGCCCACTTCATATGCCGAATGGTATTCTGAAGACAATTAAAACTAAATAGTATTAACTAATAAATATTAAAAGTGAATAATCAACTTATAAAAAAGTATAACGTGGCAGGGCCTCGTTACACCAGTTACCCTACAGTTCCTTATTGGAACGAAAAACCTATAACAGTTAAGGATTGGAAAAAATCTGTGAAGAATACCTTTGATGCCACCAATGATCATGATGGTATTTCCATATATATTCATCTCCCTTTCTGCGAAAGTTTATGCACCTATTGTGGTTGCAACACACGTATTACTATTAATCATGCGGTGGAAACAAAATACCTGAATGCGGTACTAAAAGAGTGGAAAATGTACCTGGAGGTATTTAAAGAAACTCCCAAAATTAAGGAGATTCATTTGGGAGGTGGAACGCCTACTTTTTTCTCTCCCGAGAATCTTAAAAAACTTATTGACGGGATAATGGAAAGCTCAAAACGTTTCAAAGACGCTGAATTTAGTTTCGAAGCTCACCCTAACAATACTACGTTCGAGCATTTAAAAATGCTTTATGATTTAGGATTTAGAAGATTAAGCTTAGGAATTCAGGATTTTGATTTACGGGTGCAAACTATCGTTAATCGTATTCAACCATTTGAAGTGGTAGAAAAAGTGGTGAATCAGGCACGTAATTTAGGGTATACTTCCATCAATTTTGATTTGGTTTATGGTTTGCCGTTGCAAACACGCAAATCAGTTATTGATACTATTAATAAAGTAAATATACTTCGTCCTGATAGAATTGCGTTTTACAGTTATGCTCACGTGCCTTGGGTGAAACCTGGACAACGTAAATTTACTGAAGCTGATTTGCCGGTGGATGAAGAGAAAAGAGCATTGTATGAAATAGGTAAAGAGAAGTTTTCGGAAATGGGATATTCTGAAATTGGAATGGACCACTTTGCGCTGAAAACCGACAGCCTTTATACTGCAGCTGAATACGGTAAACTGCATCGTAATTTTATGGGGTACACTCATTCATACACTAAATTGATGGTTGGGCTAGGTGTTTCGTCCATCAGCGATACTTGGAATGCGTTTGCTCAAAATGTAAAAAAGGTGGAGGAATATTATGACTGTGTCAGCAAGAACGAGATTCCTATTTTTAGAGGACATGTGTTAAGCAAGGAGGATTTGATTATCCGGAAACACATCCTGAATATTATGTGTAAATTTAATACCAGTTGGGATAAAGAAGAGGAACAATGTCAGGCGGTATATGATGCTGTAACCCGATTGCAAGAAATAGAAAAAGATAAATTGATATCCCTTTCTCCTTATCAGTTAAAAGTTAAGAAAAACGGACGACCATTTATCCGTAATATATGTATGGCTTTTGATGCTAAGCTGTGGCGAAACATTCCTCAATCGCAGATATTCAGCAGCACTGTTTAAAACAAAAAAAGTCCCGAGGTAATTCGGGACTTTTTTAATTCCTATACATTTTACAAATCTATATGTCGAATACTTAATCTATAAAAGAGACAACAAATACCTCGAAATAATAATGAAGTTATAGAATTT
>CAIRRW010000451.1 GCA_903881065.1 uncultured Bacteroidota bacterium | reverse complement strand
TTTATATTATGTTGCTTGTATAGCCTTATTTAAAAAGAAAACCCCTGTTAAATGTTCCATTTAAAAGGGGTTTCAAGCCTATTTTATTTATTTGGTAAATAAAAGTTCTCTATATTTGGGAAGTGGCCAGCACTCATCATCTACTATCAATTCGAGTTTATCAACGTGATAACGGATAATATCAAAATATGATTTTACTTTTTCACAATATGAAACAGCTTGTTTTTTAACATCAGTTATTGCATTTGCTTTTTTACGTGCTTCTGTCATTTCATCCACTTTTGTTTTGATAATATTGATGTGTTCAGAAATTTCAGATATCATTTCCAATTGAATTTTAGCATTCGTTTTGAAATCTGCAGGACTCATTATTTCCTTTAATCCTCTCACGTTTTCTATCAACGAACTTTGATATTTAATTGCTGTAGGTATAATATGGTTCCAAGCTAAATCAGCCATTACACGCGATTCAATCTGAATTTTCTTAGTATATGTTTCCAGATAAATATCATAACGTGCATGTTGTTCTCTGTCATTCATTATATGATTGCGAACAAAAATATTCAATGATTGTGTTGAAACAAAAGCACCTAACGCCTCTGGAGTTGTTTTAATATTAGACAAGCCACGTTTCGCTGCTTCCTTCACCCACTCTTCACCATAACCATTTCCTTCGAAACGGATTTTCTTCGACTCGATGATACATTTTCTCAATATTTGAAATATTGCTTCGTCTTTCTCCACATCTTTTGCAATCAACTCATCTACATCACGTTTAAATTTCACCAGTTGATCAGCCATTATAGCGTTAAGAACCATCATTGGGCCGGCGCAATTAGCTGAAGAACCAACAGCACGGAACTCAAATTTATTACCTGTAAATGCAAATGGAGAGGTACGGTTTCTATCTGTATTATCCAATAAAATATCAGGGATTTTTCCTACGCCAAGTTTCAATGCTGTTTTTTCATCAGGACTCATTTTACCTGTTTTCACTTTCTTCTCCAACTCATCCAGAACATTTGAAAGCTGTGTACCAAGAAAAACCGACATGATTGCTGGTGGTGCTTCGTTGGCTCCTAATCTATGGTCGTTGTTGGCCGAAGCAATTGATGCACGTAATAAATCTGCATTATCATGCACTGCTTTCACTGTATTAATAAAGAAGGTAAGGAATTGCAAATTTGTTTTCGGAGTTTTTCCGGGACTCAATAAATTCTTTCCGGTATTGGTACTCATACTCCAGTTGTTATGTTTACCACTTCCATTAACTCCTGCAAAAGGTTTTTCGTGAAGTAATACTCTGAAATTATGACGGCGTGCTACTTTTTCCATCACATCCATCAATAATTGATTATGGTCAACGGCAAGGTTACACTCTTCAAACACCGGCGCACACTCGAATTGATTAGGAGCAACTTCATTATGACGAGTTTTTACGGGAATACCTAATTTCAACGATTCCATCTCGAATTCGCGCATAAAGTTGGTAGCTCTGTCAGGTATTGAACCAAAATAATGGTCGTCCAACTGTTGTCCTTTCGAAGGTGCATGTCCAAACAGAGCTCTGCCGGTCATTGCCAAATCTGGTCGTGCATTATATAATGCTTCATCCACCAGAAAATATTCCTGCTCCCAGCCAAGTGTTGCATTTACTTTAGTTACATTTTTATCGAAGTACTGACAAACGTCTACTGCCGCTTTATCAAGCACGTTCAACGCCTTTAATAAAGGAGTTTTAAAATCCAATGCTTCACCTGTGTACGAAACAAAAATAGTAGGAATACATAATGTTTTGCCCATCACAAAAGCTGGAGAAGTAGGGTCCCAGGCAGTATAACCGCGCGCTTCGAAGGTATTGCGTATTCCTCCGTTAGGGAAACTGGAAGCATCAGGCTCCTGCTGCACCAGTTGGCTGCCTCCAAAACGTTCTATTGCTCTTCCGTTTTCGGTAGGCTCAAAAAAAGCATCGTGCTTTTCGGCTGTAGTACCTGTTAATGGTTGAAACCAATGCGTATAATGTGTTGCACCTTTTGAGTTAGCCCATGTTTTCATTGATGCAGCCACTTGATCAGCCATTTTGCGGTCAATCTGTGTGCCTTGCTCCATAGCAGCCATAACGCTTTTGAATGCTTCGTCCGATAAATATTCGCGCATTGCATCAATGCCGAATACGTTTTCGCCAAAAAATTCCGATACTTTGTTACTTGGTAACGTTACCGGTACAGGTACTCTGCTAAGTACTGTTTCTAATGCTTTAAATCTGTGAAATGCCATTTTTTTATTGATTATTTATTAATGATTAGTGAATATTTTCTTTTTTCGGACACAAATGTATACTTTTTTAGGGGGTGAAGTCAAAATAGAGTACCTTTTTTTATTAACACCCCCTATTTTTTGATATTTATTTATGAAATATTAATTATTTATGGAAAGGATGGCGAAAAACAGGGGGTAGAAATGAAAAACCCTTCAAGGTCTTAAAAACCGAGCTATATTTCTATTCTTTATAAGTACTATTAACTTTAAAATTGATTTTGCTCGTATCTTCCACTTTAGGGATTAAACACCATGCTGTAAAAATAAACAACATTTTACATGAACCTTGTTTGGCGATATTCATATTAAATTCTATTGAATCTGTTTTTACGTTCTTTGTTATAAAATGTTCCCCTTCGATAACATTACAACCACCTGAACCAACATGCATCCCCAAAAGTGTATATTTACTAAAATTTATTATTGGCAAAGAATATGTTCCACAAACAGGGTGTGGTGAACGCGCAGATAATATCTCTTTATATTCTTCATTAGTATTAATAATATAATTTTTTTGTTTATACTGCTCGCATTTTATACTAATATCTGCGAATTCTATCTGAATAATATCAGGGGTGGATTGAGGTTTAATAAAACTAGCGAAAGTTAAAACAACAGATATTAAAACTATTACTACCAGATTTTTCATTTCAATAATTCACTCTTATATATAAGAGTAAATAATAGCAAATTTACTCATTTCCGGTTTCAAGGGCTTCAAAATCCAACTTTTGTTCACCTCCACTTTTTGGCAAAAACAGCTGTGATGCAATGCCAATATACAAAATAGCTTTTATTAAGGAGAAATACCTGCCCAAAAACTCGGTTGACTTATTGAATAACTCGGTTGAGTTTTCCAATAACTCGGTTGAGTTTTCCGAAAACTCAGTTGAGTTATTCAAAAACTGGTAGGAGTTTTCCGAAAAGTCGGGGCAGTTTTTCAAAAACTCGGAGGAGTTTTCCAAAAACTGGTAGGAGTTATTCAATAAGTCGGAGGAGTTATTCAAAAACTCCTCCTTGTTTTGTACAAATTGGAAGCCCGATTTTTCAACTAAAACCAACCAATAACAAAAAAAGTCCCGAATCGCTTCGGGACTTTTTTATTTTTAGCCTCTCTCCTACTGCTCCAGCAGCAAAAGCGCCTGCCTTAATTCGCCTTCTGTTTTTCGGTTAAGTAATTTTTTTGCAATTACAATGCCCTTTTTATAAGTAACTATCGCCTTTTCTGTAGCACTTATATTCTCGTAATATTTACCTAGCTGGTAATACGCGCCAAGATAATTTTCATCTTTGGATATTACTTTTTCAATAAGCTCAATGGCAATTAATACGTCGTTTGCTTTCGCATATTCCAAGGCAAGTGCATAATTGAGAAACGAATCATCAGGTTCCTTTTTCAGTAATTCAAGTAGTTGGTTTTTCATGTTAGGAGTGTTAATTAATTAGTTGTTGGTTGGTTATATTACCGATTTAAACTGTTTCAAAAAACGCACATCGTTTTCAAAAAATAATCGCAAATCATTTATCTGATATTTAAGCATCGTAATCCGTTCGATGCCCATTCCGAAAGCAAATCCGGAATATTGAGTATTGTCAATTTTACAATTTTCGAGGACAGCAGGGTCCACCATTCCGCATCCCAAAATCTCTACCCAGCCTGCTCCTTTGCAAATGTTGCACCCTTTTCCAGCACAAAACGGACAGGAAATATCCATTTCGGCACTTATCTCCGTAAACGGAAAAAAGGAAGGACGTAAACGGATTTTTGTTTCCTCACCAAACATCTCTTTCGAGAAATATAAAAGCGTTTGTTTTAAATCGGCAAACGAAACTTTCTTATCAATATATAATCCTTCCACCTGATGAAACTGGCAGTGAGCACGAGCCGAAATAGCTTCGTTACGATATACACGTCCCGGAGAAATGGTTCGGATAGGCGGTTTGCTGCCTTCCATTATATGTACCTGCACCGATGAAGTTTGCGTACGTAAAACAATATCCGGGTTTTCGCTGATGTAAAAAGTATCCTGCATATCGCGCGCAGGGTGGTCGTGTGGCGTATTCAAGGCAGTAAAATTATGCCAGTCGTCTTCTATTTCCGGTCCTTCGGAAACTGTAAAACCAATACGTCCGAAAATATCAACTATCTGATTTCTTACTATCGACAAGGGATGGCGAGAGCCAAGGGGCATCATTTCGCCGGGCAATGTCAAATCAATATCTTTATTTTGAGAAGCATCTCCGCCTTCAAATTTCTCCTTCAGAATATTGATTTTATCCTGCGCCTTATTTTTCAGTTCATTTAATTGTTGACCAATTTCCTTGCGGAGTTCGGGAGCCACCGTTTTAAAATCATCAAACAGTTCAGTAATTTTTCCTTTTTTACTTAATATCTTAATCCGAAATTCCTCCACCTGCTCCTTGCCAGAAGCGGTAAAAGCCTCAATTTCGTTTAATAAATTTTCTATCCTGTCTTTCATTTTCTTTTTATTGCGCAGCGAAGTTAAGGAATAATTGAGATACTAATAATACGGATGTCTTTTAGTGGTCTGTTATTTCTGCCCACCGGCTGTTTTGCCATATCATCAAGCACTTCAAACCCATCATATATTTCTCCGAACACTGTATAGCTTCCATCCAGATGCGGCGTTCCTCCAATAGTAGTATATGCTTTTCGTTGTTCTTCCGTAAAAGTATAAACAGGATATTTAGGTAATTCAATCGCCAGTTGTTTGTCAATAATATCATTCACATATTTTACACTATCTGGATTATCTGCCTTCGCAACTCTTTTATATAATTCGAGCAACGATTTATTTTCCTGTCGATTTATAATTTCATTAAACAACTTCATCTTAGTAATCCGTAATGCCTGCTTTTTCAATACCGAATCAGTAAACACTCTGCCCTGCACAATATAAAACTGAGAGCCCGACGAAGCCTGTGAAGGATTATCCAAATCACTTTCCCGTGCAGCAGCAATCACTCCTTTTTTATGAAACAATTTAGGATTGAATTCGGCGGGAATTGTATAATCAGGACCTCCGTTGCCAAGCACCGAATCCGATGATGCTCTTTTTGAATCAGGGTCTCCGGCTTGAATCATAAAATTTTCAATCACCCTATGAAAAAGCAAACTGTCATAATAATGTGCCCTGATCAACTTTACAAAATTATCTCGATGTTTAGGCGTTTCATTATAAAGCCTCAATCTAATCATTCCGTAATCAGTAAGTATCATTACTTTTATCTGTCCCGAACCGCCATCATTCAATGGATTCCACGACGTGAATAATAGAAGTGCTATTGGAAGAATTAATACAGCAAGAAAATATTTTGTACGGTTCATAAAAAATTCATTAGATTTGTTGTCTGTAAAGATATAAAAGAGTTAACTCAAAAGAATAAAAAATATTCTATCCATAAAATATAATACAATGAAATCAGTAGTCCTTAAATTTTCTGCAATTGGTTGTTTCGTACTTTTTATTTTAGCCACTTCAATATTGCCTTCTTGCAAAAAGAACACTACTTGCCATGCTTATATTACTGTGAACGATACAGGAAATCATAAAGTGGTGGGAGCTAAAGTAGTATTGGATGCAAATAATGTAGGCGGACAAAAAACATTTACAGGCACTACTGATGGCTCCGGAAATGTTGTTTTTGATATTGATTTGCCGGCGATTTATAATGTTACTGCAACAAAATCTATTTACCCTCCTACTTGGTATGGAAAAGGATTAGTTAATATGGATGAGGCCGGAAAAGAAGCCTGGTTAACTGTAAAAATCCAATAATAATTCCCACAGTTTTATTTTAATAATTCGTTACTCTCGAAGTAATCAACTATTGCCTGTTTCATAATATCCTGTTGTTGTGCAGGTTTTAAAGGAGGGAGTTTTTCACTTACTTTCCAGTGCGGCCAACCGTCTTTATCCAATCCTTCAAACTCATAATAACCATAAGGAGCAAGTAACGTGCAAGTGGCAATGTGCATCACATCTACTTTCTCGTTTTTAGAAAGAGTGATTTTCCCTTTCCCTAATTCCTGAACCCCAATCAGAAATAATAATGCCTGTAAATCCAAGTCATTTCCAAACTGATTTGACATTACTTTTAAAACTTTCTCAAACTTATTTTCCAATTCCGATTCCATTTGGCAAAGGTAGAAAACATTACTGATTCTGAGATAATGAATGCGGGTTTGCTCTTTGCACGATAAATATTTTTAATTTACTTTTTACCTTCTCCATTAGGAGAATTATTGGTAAAATTGCACCCGCTTTCAAAAGCCATCAAATCAATATATAAGCAAACAACAATAAGTTGCGTACCGAGGAAATAAATACAACTGAAAAACAGATTGCTAACCCAAGCAAGGTTCGTGATTATGCGCAATTTTTGAAACTTCGATTAGCGGCTTTGGTTGTACTTTCAGCAGCATTCAGCTTTGTAATCGGCTCCCATCAGGTAAACTGGAATAAAATGTTACTACTTGTACTGGGAGGATTTTTAGTTACCGGTTCTTCCAACGGGTTCAATCAGATTATCGAACGAAACCTTGATAAATTAATGCACCGCACTCATATGCGCCCATTACCTCAGGAACGAATGACTATTATTGAATCATTCATTTTAGCATTGACAATGGGAATTACAGGTATTAGCATCCTTTGGATATTTATGAATCCAATGAGTGGAATACTTGGATTAACAGCCTTGATTTTATATACACTTGTTTATACGCCATTAAAAAGAATAACCCCATTTGCAGTTTTTGTGGGTGCCATCCCTGGTGCTATCCCGCCCTTGTTAGGCTACGTAGCATCTACATCAGGTTTCGGAGAAATAACCTTCCAGGCATGGATATTATTTGCAGTACAGTTTATGTGGCAATTTCCTCATTTCTGGGCAATAGCATGGGTACTTGATGATGATTATAAAAAGGCAGGATTTCAAATGCTGCCTTCCTTAGGCGGCCGTGATAAAAGCAGTGCCTTTCAAATTTTGGTTTATACCTTATTCCTTTTACCTATAAGTTTATTCCCAGTTATGTTTCACATGTCAGGTTTTATCTCAGCAATAATCATATTAATTTGTGGCATATTTTTTACTTATCAAGCATACACTTTATATAAGGAATGTACAATTGAAGCTGCCAGGAAATTAATGTTCGGTTCATTTATATATTTGCCGGTGGTTCAAATTGCAGTTATGCTTGGTTATTAAATTACAGATAAAATTCTTTAACTTTAAAAATGAATACAATTACACTAGAAGAAAAAAAAGAGATCCGCGAGAAGTCTGCGAAACCATTACTTTGGTTGGGAATGGTATCAATGGCAATGATTTTTGCCGGCTTAACAAGTGCTTACGTTGTAAGACAAGGAAAAGGCGATTGGCTTAAATTCGAATTGCCGCAATTATTCTATATAAGTACAGCTATTATTATTATTAGCAGCGTTACCATGAATTGGGTTTTATCTTCCGCAAAAAATAATAATTATAAGAATGTAAAGTTAGCTTCCCTGATTACATTAATTCTTGGTTTTGCTTTCGTTATTTGTCAATTTAAAGCATGGGGAACACTTGTTGATCAAAAGGTATTTTTTGCGGGGAAGTATAGCAATGCTGCCGGCTCTTACTTATACATTCTAACAGGATTACATTTATTACATTTAATAGGAGGAATACTTTCGCTGCTATTGGTTTGGGTAAAATCATTAAAAAATAAGTACAACTCCGAAAACCTTTTAGGGATAAAGCTTTGCGCTATCTTTTGGCACTTTTTGGATGTATTGTGGATATATTTGTTCCTATTTTTATTGTTTTTTAGATAAGTTCTAAATTAATTTTTGCATATTCGTACCCGAAAAACAAGTAATCAATTTTATAATAATTATTAAATATGTCAAGTCACGCAGTTGCCGCAACAGATTCAGGTTCTCCATGGAGTGGTGGAAAATCTCCTTTTGGCGTTAGTTATGGAAAACTCTTTATGTGGTTTTTTCTTGTATCCGATGCCTTAACATTTTCCGGATTATTAGTCGCATATGGTTTTATGCGCCATAAACATCCCGAAGTATGGCCTAATCCTGCAGATGTATTTACTCATTTTCCTTTCTATCATGGTCATATTCCATTAGCCTATGTAGGTTTAATGACATTAATTTTGATTATGTCGTCCGTAACTATGGTATTAGCTGTAGAAGCAGGCCATCGTAATAATAAAAAACAAGTTACTATCTGGTTACTATTAACTATTATCGGGGGAGCAATGTTCGTTGGTTCTCAGGCTTGGGAATGGTATCACTTTATTGTAGGTACTCCACATGGAGCACTTCGCAGCGTTAATATTGATGGAACTTGGGTACAACAGACTGTTTATGGTGCTAATATGACCGTGAACGAGTACGGGTTACCTGTATTTGCTAACTTCTTTTTCTTCATTACCGGGTTCCACGGATTCCACGTATTTAGTGGAGTTATCATCAACTTGGTAATTTTCATCAATGTGGTTAGAGGAACTTATGAAAGACGCGGACATTACGAAATGGTTGAAAAAACAGGATTATACTGGCACTTTGTAGATTTGGTTTGGGTGTTTGTTTTTACCTTCTTCTACCTTTTATAAGGTTGAAACTTAGTAATAATTGACTAAATAATTAACATTAGAATTTAATAAATAATAATATGGAATTTCAGGATAATTACCCACAGTATGAGTTAATGGCTCATCACAGTGAAGAAGAAGGAAAATTGATACGCAGAAAACTTTGGAATGTTTTCTGGATAATGCTAGGAGTAACAATTGTTGAATTAATAATTGGTTCTTTTGCATTAAAAATGGGGTTATTGGATGAAGAAAGACATTCAAGCTTCTTACTTAAAGTTATTTTTATTGGTTTAACTATCGCTAAAGCATTCTTCATTATATTTAGTTTTATGCATTTAGGAGGAGAAAAGAAATCACTTAGATATTCCATTATCGGACCATACATGATTTTTGTCCTTTATTTAGTTTTCATTGCTATTACTGAAGCAAATTATTCGCGAGGGCACAAACAAAAAATGGATGACTTAATAATTATTCAAAAAGAAAATTTAAATAAGGCCGCTTTATCCGGCAAACATGAGGAGGAACCTGCAGAGGGGGAAAACTCAAAGGAGAAAAAATAATCAAAATTCATCTGTTTCTTAAAAGCCTTCTTTCAAAATGATTGAAGGCTTTTTTTATTGGATTATTTAACCGAATTAAATATCTGCTTATGACTAGAAGACTAGCAATTAATTTGTTTAAAAACGCATACAACTTCCAACTGATTTTTATCAGTGAAATCAGCAATGATATGAATTGTATCATCTTTGCGTTTTCGCAATAAATCACATAAGTAAAAACTCTACCTTTGCCATCAAATAAATTAAAGATTATGAAAAGGGAAAAATCAGAAGAATTATTTAAGAAGGCACAGCGTTATTTTCCGGGAGGAGTTAACTCACCTGTACGTGCATTTAGGTCAGTAGGAGGCACTCCTTTATTTATATCAAAAGGGAAAGGTTCGCATATTTGGGATGCTGATGGCAACGAGTTTATTGATTACTGCGGTTCGTGGGGTCCCTTAATATTAGGACATGCTAATGTAAAAGTGCTGGACGCTATTAAACAAACAGTAGATAGTGGAACATCTTTTGGCGCACCTACTGCATTGGAAAATGAATTGGCCGATTTGATTTTATCAAACAATAAATATCTGGAAAAAATAAGATTTGTAAGTTCAGGAACAGAAGCTGTAATGTCGGCAATACGTTTGGCAAGAGGTGTTACCAAGCGAAACAAGATATTGAAATTTGAAGGCTGTTATCATGGGCACTCGGACGCACTATTGGTAAAAGCTGGTTCTGGCTTAGTAACATTCGGAAACACATCATCAGCAGGTGTACCGGAGGCAGTGGTAAACGAAACTATTGTGGTTTCGCTGAATAATGAAGAAGCCGTGAAACAGGCTTTTAATGAATTCAAAAATCAAATTGCCTGCATTATTATTGAACCTGTGCCAGCCAATAATGGTTTGCTATTGCAACGTAAGGAGTACTTACAATTTCTTAGAGATATTTGTACAGAGAACAACACGCTGTTGATTTTTGATGAAGTAATAAGTGGATTCAGAATAGGATTTACTGGTGCTGCAGGATATTATGATATTCAACCGGACATAATTACTTATGGAAAAATAATTGGAGGAGGTTTGCCTGTTGGTATGTATGGAGCATCCGCAAAATTGATGGATAATATTTCTCCTTTAGGGAATGTGTATCAAGCAGGTACTTTGAGTGGCAATCCTGTGGCAATGGCTGCAGGTATAGCACAACTGACAGAATGTTTGAAACCGAATTTCTATGAAGATTTAGCAGAAAAGAATAAATTCCTTATTGCTGAGATAAATAAAAACATTGATTCTGCTTCAATTAAACCTAAATTCTTTACTATAGGCGGTATTTTCTGGACAGCATTTACTGATAAGGAATTTATTAGAACTGCAGAGGAAATAAATTCGGACTCCATGAAATATTTCAAAATTCTACATGCGGAATTATTGGAAAGAGGAGTGTACCTTGGACCTTCGGGATATGAAGTTGCCTTTATTTCGGAGGCGCATACTAAGGAGGATTTACTGAAAACAGCAAAAGCTTTTGGTGAAGCAATGAAATTTGTGAAATAACCTTTTAGAAAATATCGAGGATTATTAAATAGCGATTTTCAATAATAAATAAGGCAATAAATTACTTAGTATCTTTACTAAAATTAAAACCTAATCATTATGCCATTTCTTTACGTTTTAGCACTGCATATTATCTTTGTAGTTACTTGGTTTGCAGGATTATTTTATATAGTTCGATTATATATTTATCATTCCGAAGCCGAACAACTTGAAGAACCATCAAAAAGTATTTTGCAGAATCAATATAAATTGATGGAAAAAAGATTGTGGTATGGCATCACATGGCCTTCCATGATTCTTGCTGCAATATTTGGATTATGGATGGTCTGGATTAATCCTTCTTATTTATCTCAAGCCTATTTTATCCTGAAACTTTCCTTTGTAGGTGGGTTAATTTTGTATCATTTCGAATGCCATATCATGTTTAAAAATCTGCAACAGGATGTAATTAAATATTCTTCCTTTAAATTACGAATGTGGAATGAGGTAGCTACTGTGTTTTTATTTTCTATCGTTTTCCTGATAGTATTAAAAAGCAATACAGGCTTTATATATGGATTAATAGGTTTGCTAATCTTCTCAGGAACACTTGTACTTGCCATAAAACTTTACAAGAAAAGCAGGGAGAAAAAAGAAAAAAAAGTAGAATAAATTCTATCTCTCCTCTTTAGGGAAAGACGATGAGAGGGGCTGATTAATTTTTATACAACCAAGCATTAGGTTGCGATTTTCTGAGATTTTCTAATTCTTTTGCAGCCTCTATATTAGTTGCAAAATCACCGCAGCTAACTACGAACAATCCTTTATTATTCTTTCCGATTATTGAAGCAGAAATATTTTGCTGTTGCAACGAATTTACAAAATTGATAGCATTGTTTTCAATTTGAAAACAACCTACAACGATATGAAATTTATAATCCAGATTGATTTTATTTTCCTTTACTACAGCCGTAGTATCAGCCTTTACAGACTCCACAGAAGTTGGCTGTTCTGTTGTTCCTATTTCAGTTATATTAATTGTTGATTTTACAACCGTATCTTTTTTGACTTTCAGCAAAGATGTGGTTTTAGGTACATCCTTTACCTCAGGCAATCTGATTTCCTTGTGTGAGAAAGGATTAAGGCTCGAATAATTAATATTCTTCAACAAGTCCGTTTTCAAAGGAATCCAAAATAATCCGAATATTAGAGGTGCTGCAATCGCCAAAGCAACATATTTTTTAATATTCAATTTCTTCTTTTCCGAAGGAATTGCACGTCGGTCTTTAAATTCTTTTTCTATTCTTTTACCAATATTATCGCGCTTTATAGCAGGCGATTGAAATTGCGACAATCCGAAAGCATCTAGTAAATAATTATTGGAAGAAGGTTCGAATTGTATATTACGTTCTACATCCAAAAATAAAGTACCTACTTCATCAATCTTTACTTTCGCACCTTCCCTAAGTTGTGTATTTGCATTCTCAACAAAATGATTAATATATTTTAATGCCTCCGGATAGTTACTGTTTTCAGCCATTACAATATGATTTGCCAAAAGCCCGTCATTATTATTCAGGTTTTTATTGAAAACAATTTTCTTCGACGGAGGAGTAAATGAATGTTGTGCAGGATGAATTTTTGCTGAAGTATAATTCGCAACAAAGCCCCCAAAGTCAGGAACGATAACACAATCGTGTTCGTATAATAAGTCGCTGATATGTTTATCTACTTTTTGCATTTTTTATTTCGGGGATGTGAAAGTACTAAAAATCTACAAATATTTTGTTAATTTTTTTAAGTCTTCCGGCGCATCTACCGAAACACTTTCATAATCAGTAATCTCCACTTTTATTTTATATCCGTTTTCAATCCATCTTAATTGCTCGAGCGACTCGGCAAGTTCGAGCGACGATTGCGGCAAAACGGTAATCTCCTTCAAAGTATTTACAGTGTATGCATATATGCCAATATGTTTATAAAATGTAAAATGATTCAGCCAGTCTTTTGGTTCTTTTCCTCTTATATAAGGTATTGCCTGTCTGCTGAAATAAATCCCTTCTCCATTTTTATTCATCACCACTTTCATAATTGTATTGCTGAATAAATCTTCTACCGAACTCATTTTTTTCACTAAAGTAGCAATCTGCACTTCAGGATTTACAAAACAGGAAGCAACCATATCTATCTGTTCCGGATGGATGAATGGCTCATCGCCTTGTATATTTATTACTACATCGGCATCTACAGAAACTTTATTGATTGCCTCAAAGCATCTGTCTGTACCACTTTGGTGAGCTTCACTTGTCATCACCACATTGCCGCCAAATGATTTTACATGTTGTTCTATTTTCAAATCATCAGTTGCTACAACTACTTTAGATAACGATTTTGATTTGCTTGCTTGTTCATATACGCGTTGAATCATTGTCTTTCCGCCAATGTCTATCAACGGTTTCCCGGGAAAACGGGTAGAAGCAAATCGTGATGGTATTATTCCAACTATATTCATTTATTTAATTTTTAAGTTATATCACTTAAACAAAAATGTATTATTGTACATAAACAGATTATCAGCGTGACGCGTTGACTAATGTGCTTCCAGCCAGTTTCTGCCTGTTCCCATACCTACTTCCATAGGAATCGTTAATCCGGGAATCGCATTCATCATTCTGTTTTTAATAATTGGTTTTATGTCTTCCAACTCTTCTTTCAACACATCAAACACCAACTCATCATGTACTTGCAAAAGCATCTTCGATTTAATATTCATTGTCTTAAAATCATCATGAATATTAATCATCGCAATCTTTATCATATCCGCTGCACTGCCTTGTATAGGCGCATTTATTGCGTTTCGCTCTGCAAATCCTCGTACTGTATGATTATTTGAATTGATGTCACGCAAATATCTTCTACGCCCCATAATCGTTTCTACATACCCTCTTTCTCTCGCCAGATTAATGCTTTCATCCATATATGCTTTAATACGCGGATACTTTATAAAGTAGTTTTCAATAATTTCTGCTGCTTCTTTTCTCGGAATATTCAATCGTTCGGACAGTCCGAAAGCTGATATTCCATAAATGATTCCGAAGTTCACCATCTTGGCGCGACTCCTCATTTCAGATGTTACCTCTTCCAGCGAAATGTTATACACTTTGGCAGCAGTCGCTTTATGGATGTCCTGACCCGAGAGAAAAGCTTCAATCATTCCTGCGTCCTTACTCAACTCTGCAATTATCCTCAATTCTATCTGCGAATAATCGGCAGAAAGCAACACATGGTGTTCATCTCTTGCCACAAAAGCTTTGCGTATTTCCCTCCCTCTTTCGGTGCGAATAGGAATATTCTGAAGATTAGGATTATCCGAACTCAACCTTCCTGTAACAGCCACCACTTGATTATACGAAGTATGAATTCTTCCTGTCCTTGGATTCACCAGCAACGGCAGACTATCCACATACGTATTCTTTAATTTAACCAACTCCCGATAATCTAAAATCTTCCCAACTATCTCGTGCTTCCCTACTAGTTTTGATAAAATATCTTCTCCAGTAGCATATTGTCCAGTCTTAGTTTTCTTAGGTTTCTCAACTATTTTTAATACCTCAAACAAAATATCACCCACTTGTTTTGGTGAAGAAATATTGAAAGGAGTTCCAGCCAGTTTCTGAATTTCTTCATCAGCTGTCAATATATCTTTTGCCAATTCAACAGATATATCTTTCAATGCATTTTTATCCAAAGCAATTCCTTCGGCTTCCATATCAGTCAAGACCGGGATAAGCGGAATCTCTATTTCTTCAAATAATTTTGTTGTATGACTTTCCTCCAGCATCGGTTCAAACTTGTTTTTAAGTTGAAGAGTGATGTCTGCATCCTCTGCTGCATATTCCTTTATTTCATCAATTGCGGCATCTCTCATTGAAGTTTGACCTTTGCCTTTCTTACCAATTAAAGTTTCGATTGATACTGGTGAATAGTTCAGATACGTTTCAGCAAGCACATTCATATTGTGTCGCATCTCAGGCTGGATAAGGAAATGAGCCACCATTGTATCAAACAGTTTTCCTTTTATTTCTACTCCATACAATTTCAAAACGGACATATCATACTTTATATTCTGCCCAGTTTTTCCAATATTTTCATTTGCGAAAACAGGTTTAAACTCATTCACAATTTCCTGTGCTTCATTAAAGCTAGCTGGAACTGGAACATAATATGCTTCTGAAACTTTGTAAGCAAAGGACATTCCAACCAGTTCGGAATTATGCGCATCTAATCCTGTTGTTTCTGTATCAAAACAAATAGTTGACTGAGCTGATAATTCTTTTATTAATTCTTCCCTTTTCTCTTTTGTATCAACAAGATGATAAGTATGTGCAACGCCCTTTATGGTTTGGAAATTTGCTGCAGACTGCCCTTCTCCGTCTTCACCAAATGAAACCTCACCACCTTCAAATTCTTCTCCTACTCCACTTACTGCTTGCTCTACATCCATTTCTGCTGCCTGTCCAAACATATCAACTTGATCTGGATTTGATTTCGGAGATGCTTTCGGTTTTGGTTTTGGAGGTGCCGCCGTCACTTCGGATGTTGAATTTGAAGATGAACCATTAAACAATTTATCAGCAAGATTTCTGAATTCAAGTTCTGCAAATAATTCTCTCAATGCCTCTTTGTTAGGCTCTTCCAGCTCCAATGCTTTTTCATCCAGCTCCACAGGCACATCACAAATAATTGTTGCCAGCCATTTTGATTGTATTGCTTTCTCGGTATTCTGCTCTACTTTCTCTTTTAATTTTCCTTTTAATTTATCG
>CAIRRW010000450.1 GCA_903881065.1 uncultured Bacteroidota bacterium | reverse complement strand
TAAATAATATTACGAAACTATACGGTGAACAAAGGGCATTGGATGATGTTTCGTTTGAAGTTAATTCCGGTGAAATAGTTGGTTTTCTTGGGCCGAATGGAGCAGGGAAATCTACAATGATGAAAATTCTTACCTGTTTTATTCCTCAGACTTCGGGTACAGCTTCTGTTTGCGGTTATGATATCTCGGAACAAAGTCTGGAAGTTCGTAAAAATGTAGGTTATCTTCCCGAACATAATCCGCTGTACACGGAAATGTATATCAAGGAATATCTTGAGTTTATTGCAGGATTACATCATCTTAAAAATGTAAAACAACGTATTGCCGAGATGATTGAGATGACTGGTTTGCAAGTGGAACAAAAGAAAAAGATTGGTGCATTATCAAAAGGTTATCGTCAACGTGTAGGACTTGCTCAGGCATTGATTCATGATCCTAAAGTATTGATACTGGATGAACCTACTACCGGACTTGACCCTAATCAATTAACTGAAATAAGACATTTGATTAAAGAGATTGGTAAACAAAAAACAGTAATGCTTTCCACTCACATCATGCAGGAAGTAGAAGCTATTTGCGATAGAGTAATTATTGTGAATAATGGAAAAATAGTTGCCAATGATATTACTTCAGTATTACAAAATTATCAATCGCAGAATAAACAGGTAATCACTGTAGAGTTTGATAAACAAACATCTTTAGCTGATTTAAAAACAATTACCGGTGTGGTGGATGCTAAAAACAGCAAAGGAAATATATGGCATATTGAAGCAAATACTGATAAAGATATTCGTACTGATATTTTCCAGTATGCTGTAAAGAAAGGAATGGCGGTACTTACATTGAATAAAGAAGAACAAAAACTGGAAGATGTATTTAAAGAATTAACTAAATAATAATAACAAATGAAAAAAACATTTTTACTTACTACAGCAACAGCTATTATTTTATCTGCCTGTTCTCATTCCGAAAAGAAAGCGGATAAATCTGCAAATGCTGTTGACCCTATCAGTGAACATATTGATTCGAGTATATCTCCGAAGGAAGACTTTTTTAAGTATGCCAATAATACCTGGTTCAAACAACATCCTATTCCTGCTTCTGAAAGTAATAATGGATTGTGGAAAACAATACAGGATACATTAAACGAAGATATTAAAAAGATATGTGAATCATCGGCAGCTGATGCCAAAGCTGCTAAAGGAAGTAATAAACAAAAGATTGGTGATTTTTATTTCAGTGGTATGGATACTGCAAACATTGATAAAGCAGGATATGCACCGCTTAAAGAAGAGTTTAATAAAATAGATGCTATTAAAAATACTACTGATTTATTAACTGTAGCTGCTCATTTGGAAACACTGGAAGTACCTGCTTTATATGGTTTTTCGGTAAGTAAAGATGATAAAAATAGTTCGCAGTATGTGGTTGATTTATATCAGATACGATTGGGATTGCCTGAACGCGATTATTATTTTAATACTGATGCCCGCACTGTTGCTATCCGTGCGGAATATGTGAAACATATTAAAGCTATGTTTCAGTTGATTGGTCAGGATGAAAAAACTGCTGCTAAAACTGCTGACAATATTATGAAGCTGGAAACCACAATAGCAAAGAGTTGCAGAAAGATGGAAGACTTGCGTGACCCTTATAAAAACTATAATAAAATGTCGGTGGCTCAGTTAAATAAATTAACACCGAGTATTAAATGGGAAGAAACGTTGAAACAATTAGGTCTTAATTCAGTTGATTCTATTGTGGTTGGACAGCCTGAGTTTTATACAGCTTTGGAAACTAATATTAAAACTACTTCTGTTGATGATTGGAAATCATATTTTAAATGGAGTTTATTAAACAGATATTCTTCTGATTTGAGCAAGGAAATTGAGAAGGAAGATTTCAATTTTTATTCCACAGTTCTTAGTGGTGTTAAAGAACAAAAGCCACGCTGGAAAAGAATTGTATCGGCTACTGATCATTCTCTTGGTGAACTTGTAGGGCAGGTATATGTGGATGAATTTTGTCCGAAAGGAACAAAGGAAAAACTTGCCGAGATAGGAAATAATATCCGAAGTGTATATGCCGAACATATTAAAGCATGTGATTGGATGAGTGCACCAACAAAGGAAAAAGCATTGAGCAAGCTGAATAAAATAAATATGAAGGTTGGTTATCCTGATAAATGGAAAGATTTATCGGCGCTGCAAATCTCTCGCGACAGCTATTGCAGAAACATGATGAATGTAAATAACTGGTATTATAATTTCATGATTAATAAATATGGAAAGCCTGTTGACCGCACCGAATGGGACATGGAGCCGCAAACATACAATGCATATTACGACCCTGCAAACAATGAAATAGTGGTTCCGGCTTGTAATATTATTGTTCCGGGATTTGAAGGTCGTATGCCTGATGATGCCATTTTATATGGTATTATAGGAGGTTCTACTTTCGGACACGAAATTACTCATGGATTTGATGACCAGGGAAGTTTGTATGACGAGAACGGAAACCTGCGTGACTGGTGGACGAAAGGGGACAGAGTAAAATTTGTTGCGAAAACAAAACGTATTGTTCGTCAGTTTGATAATTATGTAATACTTGACAGTCTTCACCTGAAAGGTGCTAATTCGCAGGGAGAAAACATTGCCGACCTTGGTGGTGTGATTATGGGATATGAGGCGTTTATGAAAACAAAACAGGGACAAAGTAAAGAGTTGATTAATGGCTATACTGCATCTCAACGTTATTTCCTTGCGTATGGTTATGCCTGGATGGTGAACATGACGGATGCCGCTATGGCAAAGCAGGTGATGAGCAACGAACATGCTCCTGCACCTTTCCGCGTTATCGGTCCGTTGTCTAATGTGGAAGAGTTTTATAAAGCTTTTGATGTGAAGAAAGGCGATAAGATGTATCGTGAAGATAGTGTGAGAGTGAAGATCTGGTAGGGGCTTTAATAGATATTAGTTAAATAAAAACTCCGGACAATATTGTTCGGAGTTTTTTGTTTTAATCTTTAATTCTTGATTTATGAATTATCGTTTCTATTGTAATATTGGTTTCTTCTTCTGAAAATGCAATTAGCCAATCGTTATAATAAATACATTTTAATTTAAATTGTTTAAATGTGTCGTTGTTACAAAGTTTAATTATAGAATAATGCTTTAATGTTTCTATTAAATAAACTTCAAATTTGTTCAGCCATCTCAATCCTGCACCTTTTGTGTTTTGCTCTTCTATAAAATTAATCAATGCTGTCAAGGATTCTACAGCATCGTTGGTATAATTAATTTCCACTTAGTTTTTTGCGCAGTTGAGTGTGCGCTTTATCTAAAGAGACTTTCCCGCTTTTGCGGCTTTTAGTAATAAGTTTTTTTATTTCTTTGGATTCAAGTGCTTCTCCAGGTAAGTATAGTTTTGCTTTATCTTCATCTACAAGGGTAAGGTGAAGGCTATTTTGTTTGGCAAAGGCAAATAGTTTTTGAATATCTGCCTTCTTTGTTTCTTTTAATTGTAATAACATTATTATCTATTTTATTACAAAGATAGCTTGATTTTACCACTAAGGCACTAAGAACACAAAGAAATAAAAGGATAACTTAATGAACTTAGTGCCTTAGTGGTGAAAAGATTTTGTCTTTATTCTTCAAGGTTGCGAGGTTAAGAATTGAAGGATAAGTTGTTTATCTTCATTGGAGATTTTTGCTTTAGGTTGCATTTGATCAAGTTTTATTGCCCATCTTTCCGCATTATATTCCTTTGGAAAATGAAGATTGTGGCAACTGCTGCAGTTTTTTACATACAATTTTCTTCCTGTTACTAATACTTCTTGCTTTTGTGCATCAGTGGAAGATGGTATGTATAATGTAGGGCGGCAACTGAATAGGATGCCTGCACATAGTATTACTAATAGGATTTTTGTTTTCATTAGAAGCTATAACCAATTAGAGCACGTACTTCAAGCTGCTCGAAATTATTTAAATCAAGATTGCCGGGTGCTGCATCAGTTTTATAGAAATTATAAATTTGTGGCAGACACGTAATGTTTGTAAAAAACTTGCCTATGGAAGCATGAAACGCAGGGCCGGCAAACAATACCGAGTTTATCCAACCGTTTTCTTTAGTGATGGCATTATTGTTCCGTACTTCCAAACCTAAGCTGATATTGGGATTAAAAAAGTGCATATATCCAAAATCTAGTTCAATTGGCGAATTGTTTGTCCACGAAGCTTTTGTGATATTATTTTCGCGGGTAATTTGTTTTTCTATCTCATAAGTACCAACAATATTGAAGGCAAGTAAATCTTTTTGCCAGCGTTTATCAAACAATAATTTGGTTTCCGATTCAAAATTATTCCCTCCAAATTCAAGTTCTTCATATATTGCAAAGCCGACAGCATCAGCCACAGGGTCGGAAAACTTTAGTTTCCATTCGTTACTGAAAGAAATTTTCAGCTCCTTATTCATTTCTGTTGAACTGGTATCGGCATAGTTAAATAGCTCGGAATTAAGATAAAAGGAAGTCTGAATGTTTCGGCCCAAACCTATTTCGAATTCGAGGCGTTGATTAAGATGCTGACCAAAAATATAAGGGCTGTAGGCGCCTTGTTTGCCTGTGGTAAGGGTGTTTTGAAACTCCATATCAAAATCACCTTTGTTAAGCACATTTGTTTGATAAGTATAGGCAAAAAAGCGATCCTGAGCAAAGGAAACAGAAGCTGTTGTTATTATAATACCGAGTAGGGTTATTGTTTTTTTCATTTAGAGTATCGCTCCTCTGGTTTTAAAGGGCGCACAAATGTAAAAACATTATTTATACCAATTCTAAATAAGCAACTGTACATCGTATGATTGTTATCATAATCTTCCATATTCAATTAATTCAATAGGTTCTATGATAGATGTTGGAAACAATGATATTTATTAAAAATAGAGCATTTTTATGCTATCTATCGAAGCAAAACAACCTTCCTTATATTACATGCATACGTTTTATTCATCCTAATTACCTCTTTTAAATTTAAAAACACCTCTTTTCCGAGGCAAAAGTACTTCTTCAATTTACAAGTATACTCTTTGCGCTCACATGTGTATACTTCTCGCCTGGAAGTATACACTTGTGCTAAAGAAGTATACACTTCTCGCGAACAACTGTATAGTTGTGTTCATCAAGTGTGCACTTCTCGCGAAGAAGTATACACTTCTCACCGGGAAATATACACTTGATAAGCAGAAGTGTATACGTGTTGCAAAGAAGTATACACTTGTGAGCACAAAGAGTATACTTGTAAACCGAAAGAGTATACTTGTGCTTTTACAGTAGTATTTATATTTATTGAAATGATATTTATCAAATTGAAGTTGTATTTATGTTTTTCGGAGAAGTTAATTTGTGAAAATCAAAAGGATGTTTTCAAATTTATGTTGACAATAATCAACATAAAAGGAATAATATCTCTCGTCAAAAATGCTTTTCTGTAATTAAATTAGTAATTAAAGAACGTTGTGGAGCCCGCTACCAATCAATTGTTCATAACATTGTTGTATTATCTGACGATTGTTCATAAGTATGGGATTATAATGATGTCCTTCACCGACGAAAGGTTTCAGATTTCTGAGCTTATTAGCGTAAATAATTAAAAGAAATGAAAACAAATGTTACAATGGTATGTAAAATTACCTGGACAAAAAATGACCCGCTTGGCATGGCTTCCATCGGCGACTATTCGGTTGCTAAAATGACTGGAAATGCCGATGTGCCTAACCCGCCAACAGCAATGCCGGACGTTACAAAAGCATGTCAACGAGTTAGAGATGCCTACCCTGACAGGTTGGGAGATGAAGCACAACGTCAGGAAGCTGTGGATGCTGATGCGGCGCTAGATTTGATACTTCATGAGCAGGTGGTGTATGTTGACAGTCAGGCAAAGGGTGATAAAAAAGTGATTATTGGCTGCGGTTTCGAAGCTACATCAGATACTAGAACAAAAGCGGTGATTACCGATGAAGTAAAATCGGTGAAACTAACTCCGAAAGTAGGCGGCAGCGTAAATGTTATAACAGAAATCCCGAATGGTTCAAAAGGTTTATTTTTGGTAATCTTTACAGGTGCTGTATATACATTAACTGTTGTTGAAAAAATGATTGTGATTCCTCCAGGTGCATCAGGCATACAGCTGGTGCCTCGCGGAAAAGGTGCAATGACATTGAAAGGTTTTTCGGCGTTTCCATCCATTTCCATTGTTGTTTATTCCATTAATGCAGCCGGCATCAGTGCAGTAAGCAATGTATTTACTACTCAAATTTTGAAGTAGTAAATTCAAATTCTAATCGCTAAATACTAAATTCTGCTTATTAAACCTTCAAGGCTTTTAAAACCTTGAAGGTTTTTTATTATTAATCCTTCAAAGTTTTTAAAACAATGCTGTCCGAAATCCTGTTTTTATCTAGAGAATAAATCCCGAAGGGATGAAATGATTGTAGCATCCAAACATATAAATTACATCAAATCCCGAAGGGATGGCATTATAATACCACCCTTTCAGGGTTTCAAATGTTTTGTTTATATTTTCTATAATCATTTCATCCTTTCAGGATTTTGTTTGTTTCGGACACCCTTGTTTTTAAAACAACTACAGCATCCAATCATCCCAAATTTAATTTACCTTTGTTACCTATCAATAAAAATATGCCGAAGATAAAATCCATTATCATTTCTTTGCTTCTCCTCTCCCCTACTCTATTTCAGGCTCAAAATTATTTTCAGCAGGAAGTAAATTATACCATCAATGTTACGTTGGATGATGTAAAAAATGAATTGAGTGCGTATGAAACATTGGTTTATAAAAACAACTCCCCTACTCCGCTTTCGATGATATACATGCACTTGTGGGCGAATGCTTATAAGAATAATACTACTCCGCTTGCAAAACAATTGCTTGAAGATGGAAATACTAAAATGTATTATGCCAAGGCTGATGAGTTGGGATATGTTGACAGCATTGATTTTAAGGTGAACAATGAACGTGCACGTTGGGAATTGCTTAAAGACAGTATTGATATTTGTAAATTGTATTTGGATAAACCGCTTCAACCGGGCGAATCAGTAACTATCACCACACCTTTTCATGTTAAAATTCCTTCGGGTAAAATATCCCGTATGGGTCATATCGATCAGTCGTATCAAATAACACAGTGGTATCCGAAGCCTGCTGTGTATGATAGAAACGGCTGGAACTATATGCCGTATCTTAATCAGGGTGAGTTTTATTCGGAATTCGGCAGTTATGATGTTAGCATCACATTGCCCCAAAACTATGTGCTTGGCGCAACTGGCGACATTGTGGATGGCGAAAAAGAATTGGCTTGGCTCAATAGAAAGGTGGAAGAAACCAATGATATAAAATCGTTTGATAAAGATGATAACGAGTTTCCGCAAAGCGATTATATTAAGAAAACAGTACGCTATAAACAGACCAATGTACACGACTTTGCGTGGTTTTGTGATAAACGGTATCATGTGTATAAAGGTGAAGTTACCACTCCGCACACCCATCATAAAGTTACTACATGGGCAATGTTTACCAATGCCGAAGCCGACATCTGGAAACAAAGTATCAGTTATTTAAACGATGCGGTTTACTATTATTCGCTCTGGAACGGCGATTATCCTTACAATAATTGTACGGCTGTGGATGGAACAATAAGTGCCGGCGGCGGAATGGAATATCCTAATATTACGGTGATAGGTACTACTGGCAATGCTTTCCTGCTTGATGTAGTTATTACGCATGAAGTAGGTCACAATTGGTTTTATGGAATGCTTGGCTCTAACGAACGCATGCATCCTTGGATGGACGAGGGAATCAACTCCTATAACGAAAGTAGATATGTCCAAACAAAATATCCTGATATGAGTTTAGCAGAAGGTTTTGGGGCTAAGCGGATTGAAAAACTGTTGCATCTACAGCGTTACAAGCATAAAACAGAAAGTGAACTGGGGTATTTACTCACTGAAAAGAAAAATGAAGACCAGCCAATTGAGCTGCCAGCGTACGAATACTCCAAAGATAATTATGAAGGTGATGTATATGCTAAAACAGCTATAGTGTTTGATTATTTGCGGGCGTATCTTGGTGATGCCGAAATGGACAAAGCGATGCAACTATATTTTAACGAATGGCATTATAAACATCCTATGCCTGCTGATTTCCGAAAGGTGATGGAGGAGTCGACAGGTCAAGATTTAGCCTGGTTTTTTGATGGAATGATTAACTCTACCAAGCATCTGGATTATAAAATATGTGCGGCAACAATGAATTCCGACAGCTCCTGGAGCATAACTATTAAGAATACCGGAGATATCAAAGGTCCCGTATTTCTGCAAGCTATTAAAGATAAAAAAGTAGTAAATTCAAAAGTATATGAAGGTTTTGAAGACAAACAAACAGTGGTATTTCCGGCTGCTGCAGCATCTTCTTTCAAAATAGATTATCTGGAGAATATGCCGGAAGTAAACAGAAATAATAATACCATACGTACCAAAGGAATATTTAAAAAAGTGGAACCGCTTTCGTTACAATTCCTCGGAAGTATTGATAATCCTGATAAATCACAGTTATATTTTACTCCTGTTGTTGGTTGGAACGAGTATGATAAGTTTATGTTCGGCATGGCTTTTTATAATAATTTATTCCCTCAAAAGAAGCTGGAGTTTCAGTTGATGCCTATGTATAGCTTTGCACAAAAGGATTTGGCAGGTTATGGTAAGGTGATGTATAATCTTTTCTCTGATGATCATATCTTTCAGAAGATACAGGTAGGTGTAACCGCTACCCGTTATGATTATTCCAACGATCCATTCAATATGGATTTTAATAAACTTGCCCCTGAATTATTTATTGAGTTTAAAAAGAAGTATGCCAGAAGCCCTATTACACAGACGTTGCGGTATCGGTATATTAATATTCAGCAGGATGATTATTTTTTTAGACAAGAGATGAATGTAATTAATGAAATTTCCTATGCTCCTATACGTATCAGCAATACATATAACTACAATGATATTGCATACAAATTCAAAAGATACGATGTAATTAATCCTTTTGATTGTAGTGTGAACTATCAGCAGGGTAAGGATTTCATGAAGACTTCCTTAACTGCAAATTATTCGTACAATTATAAAAACAAAAACAAAAGTTTTGATGTACGCCTGTTTGCTGGTACTTTCCTGGGTGATAATAATTCTACTGTAGGAGATTATCGTTTTCGTTTAAGTGGACAAACCGGTTATCAGGATTATTTGTATGATAATATTTACCTCGGAAGAAGCGAGGTTAAAGGTGTGCTTTCACAACAGTTTACTGAGACTGATGGCGGTTTTAAATATCTTTCTTATTACGGGCAGACATCTAAATGGATTGTAGCAATGAACTTAAAATCATCACTTGGCAATGCTAAAATACCGTTAAATCTTTATGCTGACATTGGCACTACAGCCAATGATGGCAATATTAATAATTCAATATTTTATGATGCAGGCGTATGTATTTCATTGCCAAAAAAGATTTTTGAAATATACTTTCCTATTTTGCTTTGTCAGGATTTTAAAGATTTTAAAACTGCAAACGGTTTAAAGTATCTGGAAACAATACGTTTCACGCTTAATCTTAATTTGATTAATCCTTTTGACTTGATAAACAATTTTAAGTTGTAGTTTTGTTGCCTTGAAACCAAACAAAAAGATATACTTCGCTTCCGACTTTCATCTTGGTGCACCTAATCACGAGCAGAGTTTAATACGTGAAAAGCTCATTGTTAAATGGCTTGACGAGATAAAAGAAGATGCAGAAGAAATATATTTAATGGGTGATATGTTTGATTTCTGGTACGAATATAGGCATACAGCGCCTAAAGGTTTTATTCGTTTCCTTGGCAAACTCGCTGAGATAGTTGATTCTGGTATACCCATTACATTCTTCACGGGTAACCACGATATGTGGATGTTTGATTATTTACCTAAGGAAATTGGTGTTACTATATATCGCGAACCTACTGTAAAAATATTTAATGGGAAGAAATTCTTTCTTGGACATGGTGATGGTTTAGGCCCTGGCGATCATGGTTATAAATTTATCAAAAAGGTGTTTTCCAATAAAGTTTGTCAATGGTTATTTGCCCGTATTCATCCTAATTTCGGAATGGGTATGGCGCATTATTGGTCGCATAAAAGTCGAGCATCAAACGGTGGAGAAAACGAAGAGAAGTTTGTTAGTATTGACAATGAATGGCTTGCTATTTATGCAAAAGAAATATTACAGAAACAGCATTTCGATTACTTTATATTCGGTCATCGTCACCTGCCATTAAATCTTCAACTCACGGATAAGTCAACGTATATCAATCTTGGAGAGTGGGTAACATATAATAGTTACGCTGTGTTTGATGGTAACGATTTACAATTGAAGTATTACAAGTAACTTGTAAAGTTGGAAATTTCTAACTAATCTTTACAATCAAATCAACCAATCTGTTGGAGTAACCAACTTCATTGTCATACCAGCCAATTACCTTCACCATATTGCCTACAACAGCTGTAAATCCAGCATCAAATATGCACGAATGTCTGTTCCCAACAATATCAATTCCTACAATTTCGTCTTCTGTATATTCAAGAATATTCTTCATTGTGGTTTCGCTGGCAAGTATAAATGCTGCATTTATTTCCTTAACTGTTACAGGTTTTCTAAGCACACAAGTTATGTCGGTTAACGAGCCATCTGGCACAGGTACGCGCATTCCTCCTCCACCCATTTTACCTTCTAGGTGAGGAAATATTTTTGTTATTGCTTTTGCAGCACCTGTTGAAGTTGGAATAATTGATAAACCGGCAGCTCTTGCTCTTCGCAAATCCTTATGAGGAGCATCGTGCAGGCGCTGATCTCCTGTATACGAATGAACAGTGTTTATATATCCATCTTCCAATCCCCACATTTCATCAAGTATTTTAACCATTGGCGCAGCGCAATTAGTTGTACAAGATGCATTCGAAATAATTAAATCATCCGAAGTAAGTATATCATCATTAATGCCCATCACCACAGTTTTTATATCATTTCCTTTTGGTGGTGCAGATATGATTACTCTTTTAGCACCGGCAATCAAATGTTTTCCTGCAGATTCTTTATCCAAAAAGTGACCTGTTGATTCAATCACAACATCTATTCCTAATTGTTTCCAAGGCAAATTAGCAGGATCTTTTTCAGCATAAACAACAATCCTTTTTCCGTTTACAATTATCGCAGTATCATCCCATTTTACATCACCTTTTATTATTCCATGTACCGAATCATATTTAAGCAAATGAGCCAGTGTCCTGCTGTCTGTCAAATCATTTATAGCAGCTATTTCTATGTTTTCTCGTTCAAGCATCACCCTGAAAGATACTCTTCCTATTCTCCCAAAACCATTAATGGCAACTTTAATCTTTTTCATAATTTTATTTTGTGCAAAGGTAATTCATAATAGCAAGCAAAAACACAAGGATAAAGCATACTGCTCTAGGTTTATTTTACATTTTGTCTAGAGCTTGCTTCAGGTCTTCTATCAGTATATCTGCATCCTCAAGCCCAATGTAAAGTCTAATCATATTGAATGGCAATGGATTCTCAAAGCTTTTGCTTGCTGCAAGTGCACACATTGGAAATGCTAATGATTCATAACCACCCCATGAGGTCGCCATCAAAAAATATTTTAATGAATCGCAAAACCTTTCAACATCTTCTACTTTATCTGTATTTAAAACGATAGACAACAAGCCTCCACCCTGTTTCATTTGTTTTTTTGCTAATTCAAGTTGAGGATTATTTGCCGAGAATGGATAGTAAACATGTTTAATTTTAGCATGATTTTCTAAAAATCTAGACACTTTTACTGCTGTTTCGGCACTTCTGTTTACTCGAAGCTCCAAAGTGCGCATACCGCGCAAAATTAAGCTTGCATCATCTGGTGAAATTATACTTCCGATGGTCATGTACTCCTCCCCCATCATTTTCATAATCCTTTCTTTGGTAGAACATACAACTCCGCATACCACGTCACTATGGCCATTCAAGTATTTCGTTCCGGAATGTACAACAATATCAATACCCATCCCAATTGGGTTCTGGTTTATGGGTGAGTTATAGCTATTATCAATTATCGTTGTTATTTTTTTTAGCTTCGCAAGATTTGCAATTGCTGCAATATCCTGGATCTCGAATGTTAATGAATTGGGGCTCTCCAGATAAATCAATTTTGTATTATCGGTTATAGCCTTTTCAAATGAATCAGCTTCTCCTCCATTTACAAATGTACATGATACGCCGTATTTAGCAAGGTATTTCGACAGTAAGGTATTAGTCCAGCTATAGGGTTTGTTTGCGCAAACAACATGGTCGCCGGCTTTTACTACGTTCATAACAGCGGCTGCAACAGCAGCGCTGCCACTAGCAAATACCAATGCGTCTTCACTTCCTTCTAAGGCCGCTAACTTCTTTCTAAGTATTGATACTGTTGGATTGAACCCTCTTGTGTAGAACGGCGTTTCCAATTCTCGAGTAAGTTTCTCTCTCATCTCGGCAACTGACTTAAAACAAAAATTTGATGTTCTGAATACAGGAGGAACAACAGCGCCATAGTACTCTTCACGCTCTTCTCCCAGGTGATTCAGGATGTATGATATTTCCATAACTTTATTTTTTGATTCCAAAAGTAGTATTACTTGTTCACATTTGGCAAAACAGAAACAATTATTCTTAATTTTTGCTAACCTTGCTCCTGAACCTATGTATTTAATTGGCGTGCAGAGGCTGTGTCTAGAAATGATTTATAATGGACTTTTATTAAAAATTAGGGGTAATGTATTCTAGAGGCCCAAAATTACAATGGGGGCTTTTATTTGGCTTTTAATGTGTGCTTTTTCCCTTTATTATTTACGAATAAGGTATATTTGACTACTGTATGTCTTTCCGCTTTTAATTGCCGCTATATTTGATCTAAATCCATTCCAAATCGATATTATAATATTTGATCTTCCGGTTTTTATTTTTTCACTTAACATGGATACATAGAATGAATCGAAAACCATAGGCAAAACTTTAAACATTTTTAGGTCGTGTTTCTTGAATTGGGTTTCAATGTTTTTCGGGGTGAAATGATATAAGTGTCTTGGGACATCATAAGCCGCCCAATTTTCTTTATAGATTTTCGCATCCATAGAATTACAATTTGGAACGGCAATTATTATTATACCGTTTGGTTTGATTAGTCTTTTTAAATCTTCAATTCTTTCATTAAGTTTTGGAACATGTTCCAGAACGTGCCACATTGTTATTACATCATAATTTTCTGATGGGAGATTCTTTATTTCGGACTCTTCTAGTATGTTTAAATTATAGTTTCTTATTGC
>CAIRRW010000449.1 GCA_903881065.1 uncultured Bacteroidota bacterium | reverse complement strand
TCTTATTCTTTTATTTTTTGTGGGTTGTGCAACAGCTACATATGCATAAAAGAAGAAAGTATGCCAAATTCATATAATGTTGCATTTGGGATTGTTCTAGCTAAATCACTTGCTATTATATTTTTGTTTAAGTAGCCAATTGGTATATATTTTCTACTCTCCGAAGAAACTCCTGGAATAAGCAAATAATTAGAATTTGGTTGCCTAATTTCTCCAAATAACATTGGGTAATCAGCAAGTTTTCTTGTATTTAGTCTTGGGCTCTTTAATCTATATTCTTTTACTGCCTTTATTCTCCTTAGAATTTCAGGTAGTTTAGAATAGTCAGAAGGAGAAATATCTTTTAACCAAATGCACCATCTTTTAATATTATTAATAAATTCTTGCGAACCAAGAAAAGGTCTTAAAAAATTAAGTGATTCCTGTTCTTTTAAAACTAATTCATTCTTTTCAATTTCATTTAAAAGTAAATTGCCACCATCATTTGCCATACTTCCATAATTAATTTCAGGAACTTTACAAAGAGGTTTTGTTCTTGAAAGCAGAGCAAAATCTTTTCCTTCCACTAAATAAGGATTGATATTTTTTACTTTTATTCCATGCGGTTCGCCTTTAATATCATTGTATTCAAAAATATTTTTATTTGTTGTGTCAAAATTGGCAAAGCCAATAATTACAACGTGCACTGCTGCGTTTCCTTTAGCTTCGTTTCGCCAGCTAAAAGTACGATGTGCGAAATGAATTTTTATTTTATAATGATTATAAAGCAAGTTCCAAAGTATTCCAACTTGTTCGCCTTGCGAAATAGAATTAGTAGAAACAAAAGCAACTTTTGTTTTTGTGTTTTGTATTAGTTGTGCTGCTTTGACATACCAAGCCGAAACATAATCCATAACTCCAGCTCCTTTAACGCCGGCAAATATTTTTTCTAAATCTTCTTTTTGATTTGCATTTTGATTTGATTTGCCAACGAAAGGAGGATTACCTAATATATAATCGTATTTACTTTTTCCTGTAAATTCATTTTGTGTTATATCTGTAGGATTTACATTAACATTTTTAGAATAAATATTTAAAGTTTCATAATGTGCTTCGTCTTCATTAACTTTAAACACGTTTGTTGTATTTGCAGTAATATCATATTGTTTAATATTTTCTAAATTATTCCACTCAATCTGCAATGCATTTCCATTAACAATATTCGCTGCTTTCTTTAAAGGCAAACGAACAAAGTATTGTCCAAATTCATTACTTATTAGCATATTCATTTGGTGGTCTATCAGCCACATTGCCACTTCGGCTATACGTGCAGGAAATTCTTCATACTCTATACCTGACATCATATCTACATCAAGCCATATAATAGATTCAATGCTTGTTGCTATTTGGTTTTTGTATTGCTGACGCAATATTTCCAGTTCCAACAATCGTAATTCACGATATGTTATTACAAGGAAGTTACCACAACCACAAGCAGGGTCAAGGAAACGGAGTGTTGATAATTTTTTATGAAATTCGGGAAGTTTGTTTCTATTGTCTTTTATTGTTTCAAATTCTTTCCATAGGTCGTCAAGAAACAGCGGTTTGATTAGTTTTAAAATATTGGTTTCGGATGTGTAATGTGCGCCAAGGTTTCGGCGTTCGGTAGGGTTCATTACCGCTTGAAACATGGAACCAAAAATAGCAGGAGATATTTTGCTCCAATCAAGGAAGCAACAATCAATTAATGCCTGACGCATCTTGCTGTCAAAACTTGCCGTAGGCAGGTTTTCATCAAATAGTTTTCCGTTTACATAAGGAAACTCATTAAGCTGTTCGTCAATGTTTTTGAAACGCTTTTCTTTTGGTGTATTAAGTACTTGGAACATTTCCTGCAGCTTCGCTGCAAGGTCGCTGCCATCAATGTTGGTGCGCTGTTCTATGTAGTCTTGAAATAATTGTTTATTGAATATAGTGGTGTCTTCGGCAAACAAACAAAAAAGAAGGCGAACTAAATAAACCTCTAATGGATGACCTGTGTAACCGATTTCTTTTAAGCGGTCGTGCAGTTTTCCCATCAACTCAGCTGCTTTTATGTTGGCAGGGTCTTGTTCTTTGTAAACCTTTTTCTGATAACCAACTATAAAACCGAATAACTGTATGTTTTTTACAAGTTCATTTAATTTAAACTCTGTTGTTTTGTTTTCTTCAAGGTCGTATAACCGAAAACGTGCAAAATCGGAAACTAAAATATATTTGGGTAGTTCACTGTCTTTTAATCCTGGGAAATAATCAATAGCTTGTTGGTGTGCTTTATCTAAATCTCTGCCTTTAGATTTAAATTCAATTAATATATTTCCTTTCCATAGCAAGTCAATGAAACCTTGTTTGCCATCTTCCTTTTTTATGTTGGTTTCAAATGAAGCTACTCGTCTGCGTGGCACTCCGAATACATTAAAGAAAGCATCCATAAATGATTTTGCTTCTGCATCTTCATTAAAGTCGTTTTCCCATTCTTTTGAAAATGTTACTGCTCTTTCTTTTATTTCGTTCCAGCTTAAAGCCATTTATTAAAAATTATGTAACATTTTATTTCTCAGTCAAATGTAATTTAAAAATTGCATCAACTCCAATAATAAAATAATAATACATATATATATTACAGTGCAAAAAAAAATTCCG
>CAIRRW010000448.1 GCA_903881065.1 uncultured Bacteroidota bacterium | reverse complement strand
GGCGAAGGAACTATTGATTGCCTCAAGCGTGAATTTATGGAGGAAACAAATAATAGAGTAGAGGTAGTGGAGCATTTTTATACTACCGATTATTTTCAGGTTTCTGCTTACAATCCATCGCATCAAATTATATCTATATATTATAGAGTGAAGCCTGTCGATAATTTTATTGTATCCGTAAAACAGAATCAATTCGATTTTGATACTTCAATTAATGAAGTTCAAACCTTTCGCTGGCTTGATTTAAACGAGATTTCGGAACATCATTTTACTTTACCAATTGATAAATTAATTGGAAGTAAATTACGAGAAAAGGCATAAGGCATGTTTTAATAAAAAAATGATGTACCTTGTAATCCTTTATTTATAGGTGTTGTGGAGGTGCTTTTATGTTGATGTATCTTGTTCCAGAAAAAATAAATTTGCATTATTCAATTTTGATTTGCTTACTTTGCAGCCGATTTTAAAAAAAGTGATTGCATTGAAAAAGACTTTTTAGCAACCAAACAATTCAATAAAAACTGTATGAGCAAAAATTTAGTAATCGTTGAGTCCCCTGCAAAGGCTAAGACTATAGAAGGTTTTTTGGGGGAAGGATTTACTGTGAAATCGAGTTATGGTCACGTTCGGGATTTGGCGAAAAAGGGTTTTGGAGTTGATATTGAAAATAATTTCAAACCTGATTATCAGGTTTCGGAAGATAAAACGAAGGTTGTATCAGAACTTAAGAAATTAGCAAAGGCAGCAGAAATAGTTTGGTTGGCAACGGATGAGGACCGCGAGGGAGAAGCAATATCATGGCATTTATTTGAAGCACTTGGTTTAAAAGAAAGCAATACAAAACGAATTGTTTTCCATGAGATAACTAAGCCTGCAATAAAAAATGCAATTGCTAATCCAAGAACGATAGATAAACATTTAGTAGATGCACAGCAGGCAAGAAGAATACTTGACCGTTTAGTTGGTTTTGAATTATCTCCTGTATTATGGAAAAAAATAAGACCAAGCTTGTCGGCAGGTCGTGTACAATCAGTTGCCGTGCGATTGATAGTAGAGAGAGAAAGAGAAATTGACGCATTTAATTCTACATTTAGTTATAAGGTTGTCGGTATATTTGATATAAATGGAAAAGCATTTAAAGCAGATTTAGCAAAACGATTTACCACAAAAGAAGAAGCAGAAAAATTTCTGGAACAAATTAAAGGAGCAAATTTTGCTGCTAAGAATAAAGAAGTAAAACCAGGCAAACGTACTTCTTCAGCACCTTTCACCACATCTACTTTACAACAGGAAGCAAGCAGGAAGTTAGGTTTCTCCGTTTCACAAACAATGGTTGTTGCACAACGATTATATGAGAGTGGAAAAATAACTTATATGAGAACGGATAGTGTCAACCTTTCGGATACTGCTATTAATCAAGCGAAAGAAGCTATCACAAAAAATTACGGAGAGAAATATTTAAACATTCATCAATATAAAACTAAATCGAAAGGTGCACAGGAAGCGCATGAGGCGATTCGTCCGACATATATTGAGAACCAAACTATTGATGGTGATAATAATGATAAACGATTGTATGATTTAATTTGGAAGCGTACAATTGCTTCTCAAATGAGCGATGCAGTGCTTGAACTGACATCCATAACCATTGAAAATAATAAATCGGATATAGATTTTATTGGTAAAGGTGAAGTAATTATTTTTGATGGTTTCCTTAAAATTTACATGGAAGGAACTGATGAAGAGAACGCTGAAGATGAAGAAGGATTGTTGCCTGCAATGAAGGTAGGAGATAAACTTGACCTTTCAGAAGTTGTGGCTACACAACGTTTCAGTTCTCCTCCTGCAAGATATACAGAAGCAAGTTTGGTTAAAAAACTGGAAGAGCTTGGGATAGGAAGACCAAGTACCTATGCACCTACAATATCTACAATTCAGAAAAGAGAATATGTTCTAAAAGAAGACAGAGCTGGGAAAGAACGCCATTATGATGTGCTTACTTTAAAAAATAATTCTATAAAAGTAGAAAAGAAAACAGAAATAACCGGAGCGGAAAAATCGAAAATGTTTCCAACAGATATTGGAATGGTTGTAAATGATTTTTTACTTAAAGAGTTTCCGCAGATAATGGATTTTAACTTCACAGCAAAAGTGGAGGAGGAGTTTGATGAAATTGCAGAAGGTAAAATTGTGTGGACAAAAATGTTGAAGGATTTTTATACTCCGTTCCATAAATTGGTAGAACATACTTCTGAAAATTCGGATAGAGCAAGTGGCGAGCGTAAATTAGGAATAGACCCAGTTTCAGGCAAAACATTAATTGTTCGTATTGGCAGATTTGGTCCAATGGCGCAGCTAGGTGATTCTACTGATGAAAAGGATAAACCAAAATTCGCTGGACTAAGAAAAACGCAACGAATAGATACTATAACATTTGAGGAGGCACTTGATTTATTTAAACTTCCAAGGGTAGCGGGAATTTTTGAAGATAAAGAAATGAAAGTGGCTATAGGCCGCTTCGGACCTTACATTCAGCACAACAGTAAATTTGTTTCTTTGAAAAAAGAAGATGACCCAATGACAGTAACTGCTGATAGATGTATAGAATTAATACAGGCAAAGCGCCAGGCAGATATTGATAAATATATAAAATCATTCCCTGAAAATCCAGATGTACAATTATTGAATGGTCGTTTCGGTCCATATTTAGTAATTGGTGATGAAAACTTTAAACTGCCAAAAACAATTGACCCCAAAGCATTGACTTTACAAGAGTGCCTTGATATTGCTGCAGATCCAAAAAATGCAAGCAAAGGAAATCGTTTCAAGAAAAAAAAAGTAGAGAAGAAAGCAGTTAAGACTGCGGCTCCTAAAAAGACGGCAAAGAAAGCTCCTAAGAAATCAGCTAAGAAGTAAAATCAAAAAACATTTTAATAAGCTGTATCTTTTCACAATAAAAAGGTTATAGCTTATATAGAAAATATTATTTGAAGAAATAAGATTACATTCATTTAAGAGTATTTGTTAAATTTGTCATAATTTGTTTCTGTTATGAAAGAATATTTTTCCCCGGTTAACATTTCGAAATTCAGTGGTGCTGATCAATACACTGATTCCTCCTATGCAAATAAAATCAGAACGTATGTTGATGAAAATGATTTTCCGAATTTAGATAATATACAATTAGCAATTATCGGAGTTGAGGAAGACAGGAAAGCCTTAAATAATGAAGGTTGTGGGTTAGCCGCGCATTACGTTCGAGAAAATTTATATAAATTATATCAAGGAAATTATATTACCAATATTGTTGATTTAGGAAATATAAAAAGGGGCAATACTATTGAAGACAGTTACTTTGCCGTGACTGATGTATTAGCTCAATTACTCAAAAAAAACATTGTTCCCATTGTTATTGGCGGCTCGCAGGATTTCACCTATTGTAATTATCTTGCATATCTTAAACTGGAGCAGACGATTAATATTGTTTCGGTCGATTCATCTTTTGATATTGGCGATGGAGAAAAAGAACTTAACTCACAAAGTTATTTAAGTAAAATAATTTTGCATAAACCTAACATCCTTTTTAATTACAGTAATATTGGTTATCAAACATATTTTGTTGAGCAAACATCTATAGAATTAATGGATAAATTATTCTTTGATGCGCATCGTTTAGGGCATGTTCGCAAGAATATAGAAGAAGTAGAACCAATTGTACGCAACGCTGATATAGTTACTTTTGATGTTTCATGCATTCGTCAATGCGATGCTCCAGGCAACGGGAATGCTTCGCCAAATGGATTTTATGGCGAAGAGGCTTGTCAAATCACACGCTATGCAGGCATGAGTGATAAACTATCATCAATAGGTTTTTATGAAATAAATCCGGCATTTGATAATAATAAACAAACAGCACATTTGGTTGCACAAATGATTTGGTATTTTATTGATGGGTATTATAATCGAAAACAGGATTATCCAATAGTTGATAAATCAGAATATACCAAGTATCGCGTTTCAATAAAGGACCATGATCATGAAATAGTTTTTTATAAAAGCAATAAAAGTGATCGTTGGTGGATGGATGTTCCTTATCCTGTAAATCAACAGATAAAATATGAGCGACACCACTTGGTTCCTTGTTCTTACAGTGATTATGAAACGGCATGTAATGATGAAATGCCAAATAAATGGTGGAAGACTTTTCAGAAATTAGGATGATTCATGAAATTGGAGTAATTTTTATTTTGAACAATAAAATGTTAAAAAATTTGTTTTTAACAAACTTATATCTAATTTAGCGACCTCTAATTACAAAAACAACTATTAAATTGTTTATAATTAAAAAATATAAAATGAAGAAAATCCTTACTATTATTGCTTTTACGGTTACTGGACTAGTAACTTTCGCTCAACAAGATGCCCAATTTAGCATGAATATGTTCAATCGTTTAGATGTAAATCCTGCTTACGCTGGTACAAATCAAGCGCTTTGTGCTACTTTGTTATATCGTCAGCAATGGACAAATTTTCCAGGTGCTCCAAAAACAGGATTGTTTAGTGTTGATTATGGTGAAATTCTTCATGGTGGAGTTGGATTAACAGCTTATCAGGATCAATTAGGATTTGATAAAACATTTGCAGCGAAACTTGCATATTCATTTCATTATAATTTAGGGATTGGAATGTTGTGTGGTGGTTTGGATTTAGGTGTAATGCAGAAATCTTTAGGTGTTGGCGATAATTTTGTTGCCCCTGACGGAACAACTACTAACACAGGTGGAGGCACTGATCAAGCAATTCCTTGGTCAGGTGCAAAAAATACAACATATGATGTTGGATTCGGATTATATTATACTTCACCAAAATTATATGTTGGGTTGTCTTCCGACCATTTACCTGATCAAGCAATGACTAAATCAGGAACAACCACTTTAAATGGCGTTTCTTACCCATGGAAGTACGATTTTAAAATGGCTCGTCACTATTATGTTATGGCAGGTTATACATTCACATTGAGCCCTGCTTTCGAATTAACTCCTTCTATCTTGACAAAATCTGATGCTTCATCCACTCAATTAGATGTTAATGCATTGGTAAGATGGAATAAAATGGTATTCTTAGGAGCTTCCTATCGTTTGAGCGATGCTGTAGTGGCAATAGCAGGTTTAGAGTGGAAAGGATTTAAATTTGGTTATTCTTATGATATTACTACTTCTAATATTAAAAAATATAGCAATGGAACCCATGAAATCATGCTAGGGTATTGCCATAAATTCATTAAGCCAGAGAAAAAACATGGTCATATGAATGAAAGATTTTTGTAATATTTGAAACCTAAATATAATATTTCCGTAAAAGTTACTCCGCTTTGTTTTTGGAAGGTTATTTTTTTAAACGATTTAGTTTTTGTAAGAACTTTTAATAATTAAAATAATAAATAAATGAAAAAGTTGCTCTTATTTGGTTCAATAGCTGTTTTAGCCACAAGTTGTGAGAAAAGCACTGGAGAACTTATTGGTGTCCAACCTCGAGCCGAATGGTTTGATATAGATCCGTTTGGTATGCTATATCTTCCTATGGGAAGTTATAATATGGGGCCAAGCGATGAGGATGCTCCTTATGCACATACTACGAAAGCAAAAACAGTATCAGTTCAAGCATTTTATATAGACCAGACAGAAATTTCTAATAATGAATATCGTCAATTTGTTTATTGGGTCAAAGATTCAATCGCGCACCGGGCATTAATTGAAAATGGGAATGATGATCATGGAATTGCTACTGATGATTTTGAACAACCGATTGAACCTCCTTTAGTAAACTTTGAAACCGCTATAGGTTACGATGAACAAGATGTTAGGGAAGTTTTAGAATTTATGTACCTTCCTCCAGATGAGAGATATTATAAACGTCGAGAATTGGACACTCGTAAATTAAATTACGAATATTATTGGATCAATTTACGTATGGCAGCTAATAAGTCTAATCGTTTTAAACCTTCAAAATCACCTGATGAAAAAACTGGTTTAGATTTTATTAACGGGTATCAAAATACTAGTGTTGGGGATAATAAAACACTAGGGCATTATGATGTAAAAGACCAGATTTCCGATGGAAGTGGTAATTACAGCATGAGAGAAAGAAAAGATAAAGATAGAAGTGTTTTTATTGTGAAAGATGTCATCAATGTTTATCCTGATACATTAGCTTGGGTTCATGATTTTACTTATTCTTTTAACGAGCCGATGACAAATATGTATTTTTGGCATGTGTCTTATGATGACTATCCTGTTGTAGGTGTTACATGGAAACAAGCAAGAGCTTTTTGT
>CAIRRW010000447.1 GCA_903881065.1 uncultured Bacteroidota bacterium | reverse complement strand
CATTACGTACGTACCAACCGTCAACAAAGAAAAGAAAGAACAAACACGGCTTCCGTGAAAGAATGGCATCTGCAAATGGTCGCAGAGTATTGGCTTCCCGCAGAGCTAAAGGAAGAAAAAAATTAACTGTTTCTGACGAAAAAACTCATAAATAGAATTGACGTATATAATCAATATTAAAAATGCTTCTCCAAAAGAGAAGCATTTTTTTTTGAAAACTTCTGAAAAGATTTTTAAAGTAAAGTAATATTTATGGGTATTTTCGCCAAGAATTAGTTTAACTTATTTAATCAGCACATCATCTAATTAGCACATCAAACTTATGCCCAGAGATAATTCCATAAAGTCAGTATTAATAATCGGTAGCGGGCCCATCATCATTGGTCAGGCATGCGAATTTGATTATAGCGGTTCACAGGCTGCGCGTTCTCTGAAAGAAGAAGGCATTAAAGTTACGCTTATCAACTCCAATCCGGCTACCATTATGACGGATAAGGTAACTGCCGAAAATGTATACCTGCTTCCGCTTGAGGTTAAATCAATAATTAAAATACTCGAAGAAAATAAAGATATTGATGCTGTATTGCCTACTATGGGCGGACAAACTGCCCTTAACCTTGCCATGAAATGTGATGAAATGGGCATCTGGAAAAAGTATGGCATCCGAATGATTGGTGTAGATATTCAGGCAATTGAAGTAACAGAAGACAGGGATAAATTTCGTGAACGTATGGAATCTATTGGTGTCGGCATGGCTCCTTCACATATAGCACGTTCTTTTCTGGAAGGAAAAGAAATTGCTCAGAAATTCGGTTTCCCGTTGGTTATCCGTCCTTCGTTTACGCTTGGCGGCAGTGGTGGCAGCGTGGTGTATCACAAAGAAGATTTCGATAAACTATTGGATAGAGGATTACATACTTCGCCGATACATGAGGTATTGATTGATAAAGCGGTGCTTGGCTGGAAAGAATTTGAGCTTGAATTGCTTCGTGATAGTAATGACAATGTTACTATTATCTGTTCCATCGAAAACTTCGACCCTATGGGCGTGCATACCGGCGACAGTATTACTGTAGCTCCTGCTATGACATTATCGGATACTACCTATCAGAAGATGCGGACAATGGCGATAAAGATGATGCGCAGTATCGGGAATTTTGCAGGTGGTTGTAATGTGCAGTTTGCTGTTAATCCTGATGATTCGGAAGATATTATTGCAATTGAAATTAATCCGCGTGTATCTCGTTCGTCTGCATTGGCGAGTAAAGCAACAGGTTATCCAATTGCTAAAATAGCATCTAAATTAGCTATTGGTTTTAATCTTGATGAATTGGAAAATCAGATTACAAAGTCCACATCTGCATATTTTGAGCCTACTTTGGATTATGTGATTGTGAAAATTCCTCGCTGGAACTTTGATAAATTCAAAGGAGCAAACAGAGAATTGGGTTTCCAGATGAAATCTGTAGGAGAAGTAATGGGAATAGGCCGTTGCTTTCAGGAAGCATTGCAGAAAGCATGTCAATCTCTCGAAATAAAACGTAATGGATTAGGCGCTGATGGAAGGGAAGTAAAAAATCAGGATGAGTTATTAAAAAGTCTTGAACGCCCAAGCTGGAACAGATTATTTCATATCTACGATGCTCTTAAATTAGGTATTTCTATAAAAACAATTCAGAAACTAACCCGCATCGACCCTTGGTTTCTGAACCAAATTGAAGAGATGATTTTGCTTGAAGAAGAGATTTCTAAATATACTTTACCTGCACTTCCTCGTGAATTATTATATGAAGCAAAACAAAAAGGATATGCCGACAGGCAAATTGCGCATCTGCTAAAATGCCTTGAAAGTGAGGTGTTCAAGAGGAGAAGAGAATTGGATATTAACAGAGTTTATAAACTTGTAGATACTTGTGCGGCAGAGTTCGAAGCCAAGACCCCTTATTATTACAGTACTTTCGAGGATGAAAATGAATCGATAGCGACGGATAAGAAAAAGATTGTGGTGCTTGGAAGTGGCCCAAATAGGATAGGGCAGGGGATAGAGTTTGATTATAGCTGTGTGCATGGAGTGCTTGCTGCAAAGGAATTGGGCTACGAAACGATTATGATTAATTGTAATCCGGAAACTGTTTCCACTGATTTTAATGTGGCTGATAAATTATATTTTGAACCTGTTTTCTGGGAACATATTTATGATATCATTCTCAACGAAAAGCCTGAAGGTGTTATTGTTCAGCTTGGCGGACAGACGGCTTTGAAACTTGCTGAAAAGCTGGAACGTTATGGTATTAAAATCATCGGTACTGACTTTAAATCACTTGATTTAGCTGAAGACAGGGGCCGTTTCTCCAATCTTCTCAAAGAAAATAATATTCCATATCCTAAGTTTGCAGTAATTGAAGATGCAGAACAGGCTGTAGAACTATCCCGTACATTGGGCTTTCCGTTATTGGTTCGTCCCTCATACGTGCTTGGCGGACAGAGTATGAAAATTGTTATTAATGAGCAGGAACTGGAGCAACATGTTGTTAATCTTTTGAAAGACCATCCCGGGAATCAGGTATTAATTGATCACTTTTTGGAGAATGCAATTGAAGCGGAATCCGACTCGATATGCGATGGAAAAGATGTTTATATTATCGGAATAATGGAGCACATTGAGCCTGCAGGTATTCATTCCGGGGATTCGTATGCTGTACTTCCTCCATTTGATTTGAGCGAAAATGTGATGAAACAAATTGAACAGCATACTAGAACAATTGCTGTTGCATTGAAAACAGTTGGTTTGCTTAACATTCAGTTTGCCATTAAAGATGAAGTGGTTTATATTATTGAAGCCAACCCTCGGGCATCTCGTACTGTGCCATTTATTGCAAAGGCTTATGATGAGCCGTATGTAAACTATGCTACCAAAGTAATGTTGGGAGCAAAAGTGAAGGACTTTAAATTTACTCCTCGTAAAAAAGGATATGCGATAAAGATTCCTGTTTTCTCTTACGAAAAGTTCCCGGAAGTGGCAAAAGAGCTTGGTCCGGAAATGAAGTCAACCGGGGAAGCTATTTATTTTATTGATGACTTGACGGATGAATATTTCCATACTATTTATTCGGAACGGAATTTATACTTGAGTAAATAATAATTTTAATTATCTACTGGAATAGATAATCGTTGTAATCATGCTTATATGAATTACTATTTTCATGAATGTTAGAAAAATTTATATTTCCACAGTCATTTTTTTGTTAAAAACTTTAACGCATTTATCTTAATCTCTTTAGTATTTTTACATCGATGGCGATGAAAAACAGAAGCATGATTAAGAGTGCTACATCAGAGGTGGAAACACCTTTGATGAAACAATATAATACTATTAAAGGTAAATATCCCGATGCTTTATTGCTTTTCAGAGTAGGTGATTTTTATGAAACATTTGGAGCCGACGCCGTAAAAACAGCCAATATTTTAGGTATCGTTCTTACCAAGCGTGCAAATGGTGCAGCATCCTTTGTTGAGTTAGCTGGGTTTCCTCATCATTCTTTAGACACATATCTTCCTAAATTAGTTAGAGCAGGTCAGCGTGTTGCCATCTGCGATCAGTTAGAAGACCCGAAATTAACTAAAACGATAGTAAAAAGAGGAGTTACAGAATTGGTTACTCCTGGAGTATCATACAATGAAAAGGTGCTTGATAATAAAGCAAACAGTTTTTTAGCATCGGTATATATTGACAGTAAAAATTCAGGTGTTTCTTTTCTTGATGTTTCAACCGGAGAATTTTTTGTGGCTCAGGGAACCCTTGAATACATTGATAAACTGCTTCAAAGTTTTAGACCGAATGAAATTTTATTTCAAAAGAATAAGAAAAAAACATTTGTAGAAAACTTTGGAGAGAAGTTTTATATCTATGGATTAGATGATTGGGCGTTCGCTACGGACTTCGGAACAAATATATTATTGAAGCATTTCGAAGTTAATTCTCTTAAGGGCTTTGGTATAGAAAATCTGAATTCTGCAATTATAGCAGCCGGCGCGGCATTACATTATCTTGCTGATACGGCTCATGATAAAGTAAAACATATTTCTACTATTTCGCGCATTGAAGAAGATAAATATGTTTGGCTGGATAGATTCACCATTCGTAATCTGGAGTTGTTTGGTTCGCACAATGACAATGCTAAAACATTAATAGATGTAATTGACCAAACGGTGTCTCCAATGGGAGGAAGAATGATGAGACGCTGGCTGGCTTTGCCTTTAAAGGATAAAGCACCTATCGAAGAACGATTGGATGTGGTTGATTATTTTCTTTCCAAACAAGAATTTAATGATATTGTAACAGAACAGATTTCTTTGATAGGAGATCTAGAAAGAATCATTTCAAAGGTAGCTACAGCGCGAATTTCTCCCAAAGAAACCGTTCAACTAAAACGAGCATTAACAGCTATTGAACCAATTAAAGTTGCTTGTGAAAATTCAAATAATAAATCATTACAGAAAATAGCAGAACAACTCAATCCTTGTAAATCAGTTATTGAACGGATTGAAAAAGAAGTAATGCCTGATCCTCCTTATCTTGTAGCTAAGGGAAATGTGATTGCAAATGGAGTAAATGCTGAGCTGGACGAGTTGAGAAGAATATCAGGTTCTGGCAAAGATTATTTATTACAGATTCAGCAACGAGAAGTTGAACGTACAGGAATAACTTCACTGAAAGTAGCATTTAACAATGTGTTTGGTTATTATCTGGAAGTAACTAATTCTCATAAAAATAAAGTTCCTGCCGACTGGATGCGCAAGCAAACGCTTACCAATGCAGAGCGATACATTACTCCTGAATTGAAAGAGTACGAGGAAAAAATATTGGGTGCCGAAGAAAAAATACTTGCTCTTGAAGTAAAACTGTTTAATGATTTAATAAATTCCTTAATGGATTTTATTCCTACAATACAGTTG
>CAIRRW010000446.1 GCA_903881065.1 uncultured Bacteroidota bacterium | reverse complement strand
TGAAATAGAAAATTTTACAAAACAAAAGATAAATAAGAAAGATATGCTTATACTATTTTTCATTTTTAAAGTGCTTGTTAAAATCAGGGTTTCTTAATGTTTTTGTTTTTAGTAAAATTCAAGGTGTAAAGGTATAATTTTTTTATTTCAATATATAATGAGTGATTTTGGTTGATAAATCATACTACCTATACCTAAGATTATTTTTAATTGGGCTTAAGCCCCCCGATACTTTGGTTTCAGTAACCTTAGCCTTAAGGCTAGGTTAACAAAATGACATCATGAAATGGGCTTTAGCCCTGATATTCAGAATGTATTAAAATAATCTTAGGGGTAGGTGCATGAATCATTTTGAATTTTTAACAGTCGAAATCATAAAAACAGAAAGATCAACTTACAGAGCATCATAATATTTCTTTTTTCCAAAACGGTTCATTTCCGAAAGGGAAAAATACAACTTCTATATAAATTGGTCTTTTGAGAGGTAGAAATATATCTTCGAAAAGAAGATGTACTATTTCATTGTACAAGTGTACTCTTTCATTTCGATCATATACAGTTGCGAAATGATTCTTTATAGTTGTAAAAAGAAGATATACAGTTGCAAAAAGATCCTGTATAGTTGTAAATTGAAGATGTTTAGTTGCAAGTTGCAAGTATACATTTGCGAAAAGAAGATGTATAGTTGTAAATCGAAGAAGTACAGTTGCGAATTGAAAGAGTACATTTGTAAAATGAAAGAGTACATTTGCTTAATTCAAGAAGTAAATTAACCTTTGTGGATGGCAATTACATAAAGAGAAATGTGATTTTGAAAAAAAGGAGGCATTTGTGCGAAACGAAAAGGGACGTTTTGGGTATAAATAATACTCATTTATACCTTATTATCTATGCCAATCGTATAATTGACATATTAATGACACCCCAAAAACTGAAAAGTTGGTTAATTGTGTTCTTCCACAAATGTAACTCCCATCGTTTCCAATTCCTGTAACAGAGGCTGATAAATTTCCTTAATGGAAGGTATCACTCTTTGGCGCGAGTTTTAGCTTATGCCAATTATTAAGTGGCATCCTCACCACTATATAAAGTACAAAAAATATTTACAGGAACGTATTGGGATTTATACTAATAAGATACCATTTATTATTCGTTACATTTGTATTGGTAATTAATCAGTATCTACTTTTCACTATTAATGAAACAAATTATTTTACTTTTAAGTGTCTTCCTGCTTTATTCGTGTGGGCATACAACAGAAGTAAAAAAAGAATATAATTCGGAGGCCAAGTTAAATAACACTCCTTTTAACTCATTAAAAAAAGATTCCACTCAACTTAAAAAAAAGAAATTAAATCATGAGGATATAAAACCAGTGTTTGGTTACCGATTTCAGATAAAAGGAGATTTTGATGGAGATGGGAAAATGGAAACTTTACAAGAACATTTTTATAGCCGAAGGGATAAAAAAGAAACAAACAAATATTTCACAGGTATTGATGATGTCTGGATTTTGTACGATTCTGTTCATAAAAGAGATTGTATTTCATATATGATAAGTAATAATCATAAACTCGATACAATACCAGTATGGGGTTTTTTCGGTCCTATATTTTTAAGGAATGAAGGCGATTTGGATAGTGATGGAGGAGATGAAATATCGTATGTGCCAAGTCTGGAGCAACAATCATCAGTTAATTCATGCCATATTTTAAGTTTTAAAAAAGGAAAATGGAAAGAACTGTATAAGTTTGAAATTAGAGAATGGCAACTGCCACCTTTACCCGAAGCAGGAAAAACGTATGGTTTGTTTGGCATGGATGGTAATTATACGGTTGGCGAAAATGATACAATAAATCAGGAACTGTTAAAACAATATAATATGTTTCCAGGATTCATTACTAAATTAAGAAACGGGAAAATAAAAGTAAAAACATTTACACCTTTAGCTGATGATACTACTGTAATTGTTGATTTAAGAAAGCTGGAAAGAATGGCAAAATAGTATCATGATAATCCGAGTGTTGGCAGGCGCAATATGTCTTCACTACTGTCAACAAATTTATTAAACCATAAACCAAAACTAAGAAAGGCGCGGAGCTAGAAAAGGTAAGGGATAAATTGCCTAAAAGTCCTAACTTTAAATTTCACTCATTCCAAATATTTTTCAAATTCAAATAATTATTCAATTTAAAAACAAATCATAAACACCTTGTTTTTAAATTTCGGTATCAAACAAAATATTAAGAAAATTAGTTAATGCAAGAATTTTATTAAAGCCAAATTTTTTTAATTCAGTTTGAAAAAAATTCTGTTGTTAAGATCATATGATAATATTATTATCAAAATGATTTTTCAAAACAGGCATCAATATGTTTAATTATAGTTGCGTTGTCATTCTTATCATTAGAGGCAACTATATCTTTTGCTTTATCTATTGAATAACCCTTACTCCAATCATGAAAATTGTGTACCAAGGATTCTATGCTGTCAGCAATAAATATAACTTCTTCCTCTGTCATTGTCGGGTGTAAAGACACTCTTATCCAACCAGGTTTTATTGAGTAATTTCCGATAGTAATTTTATCAGTTATTTCCTTTGATTGTTCATGACTTACATTCAGTAAATAATGTCCGTATGTTCCCGCACAGGAACAACCTCCTCGAGTTTGAATTCCAAATTTATCATTCAATAATTTAATACCTAAATTATAATGAAGACCTTCAATATAAAAGGAAACGATTCCCAATCTTTTTTTGTGTTCAGGAGCAAGAATGTGTAACCCTTTTAGTTTAGAAAGCCGATTCCATAATATTTCCAGCAAATGTTCCTCTCTTTCTAATATGTTTGTAACACCCATTTCTTCTTTAAGTTTTAGGCACAATGCAACCCGTATGGTTTGAATAAAAGATGGCGTACCTCCATCTTCTCTTTCCTCAATTCCATTCCTGTATTTATGCTCGCCCCAAGGGTTCGTCCAATCTACAGTTCCTCCACCTGGTTCGTCTGGAACAGAATTATGATATAAATTCTTATTAAAAATAAGAATACCAGATGAGCCAGGTCCTCCTAAAAATTTATGTGGTGAAAAATATATTGCATCCAGATATTCATCTTGCTCCTCCGGATGCATATTAATGTCAACATAAGGTGCAGCACATGCAAAATCAACAAAACAATACCCCCCATATGAATGAATGATTTTTGCTATTTCATGATAAGGAGTAGAAATTCCTGTAACGTTTGAACATGCTGTGATTGCAACTATTTTTGTTTTCCTGTATTTAAACTCATCCAGCAGCTTTTTGAAATGATTTACATCAAGTAATCCATCAACAGCCGGCTCAATGATTCTAACATCACCAATTGTCTCCAACCAGCTTGTATGATTGGAATGATGTTCCATATGCGAAATTAAAATAAAAGGTCTATCGTTGTCTTCAAGAGTAATTTTCTTTCTGAATCTTTCATTGATTTTTAATCCTAAAATCCGTTGAAATTTATTTACAACTCCGGTTGTACCCGAACCCGATGAAATAAGTATATCATCCGAATTTGCATTCACATGCTTCTTAATAATCTCACGTGCTTTATGATAAGCATAGGTCATTCCCATCCCGGTTGTATTTACCTCTGTATGTGTATTGGCAACTAATGGCAGAATCTCTTCTTGAATTCTTTTTTCAATTGGAAGAAAACCGCGCCCGCTTCCTGTCCAATCAGCATAAAGTAATTCTATTGAATTATGGTAAGGAGTAGAAATGTTTTGATGAATTCCTATTATGTTATTTCGATACTTTAAAAAATGATTTTTCATAATTTAAAGTAAAACAAAATTCATGACCTATACAACTTATTTTTCAATTTCTTTTTTTCTCCTGCTTTTCTTAACACTTTTTCATATGTTATTGGCAAATAATAACTTCAAATCAAATGTGCTTCACCAAAACCTTTTACTCTGCTTGGTACCTTTTTATCATTATTTTCAATTAAGAAAAATGAATATTGAGAAATTCGAACGTATATATGTTTTATTGAAGGATTCTGAATTTAAAAGAATGATTTTAGAATCCTGTTTTTTGAAATTTTTGCAAAAGGATGTGAGTGGTATTGCATTGCTATACCTAATATTGAAATTTATTGAATAAATTGCTTTATTAAGAATTTGGTGTCAATTTTGGATTT
>CAIRRW010000445.1 GCA_903881065.1 uncultured Bacteroidota bacterium | reverse complement strand
GTTACGTTTGCCAGAAACAACGACACGCCTACTTTTTCAATCGCACGCGACAATGATTTAATTTGATTGCCATGTATTCGGTATTCGTGATGGTATTTATTGAGCAGCATAATACAGTTGGGAACGCCAATTACAATGAGCAGCGGAGGGATTAATCCAGTGAGTGCCGATACCTGATAACCGACAATTACCAGAAACCCGACCGACCAGATAACGCCTACAAACACTACTGCGAGTGAGAATACAACCGGCAATACCGATTTGAAAAACAGAAACAGAATGATACCGGTAACAATTACTGCGAGAATCATAAACAACGACATCTCGTTTTTTATCTTCCTTGCAACTGCTGTGCGGATGTATGGCATGCCCGAATAACGAACATCTAAATGGGTTTGCGTAATAAATTTTTCCACCTCTGCCTTGATGGCATCCACAATATCGAGACGTTTATTGGTATTGAGCTTGCTGTTTTCAAAGGTTATCATCATGGTGGTGGCATGCGCTGAATCGTTGTACACCATGTCGCGATAAAATGGAAGCGAAGCTATTACTTTGCGCAGACTATCCAGTTCCGCCTGCGTTTTGGGACGTTGTGTTATTATCGACTTGTCCTCAAATATACCAAGGCCATCATTTTTTATAACAGTATGAAGCCTTGCAACCGACACCACTGCTTTCACTCCTGCAAGGTCTTTCAATCGGTTTCCCAAATCATACCATTGATTAAAGCGGTCGAGTTTATACAATCCTTCGTCGCTTATGCCGAGCACCATTACGCTGCCATCCTGTCCGAACCGTTTTTTAAATGCCTTGTATTCTATTGCCGTGGTATCGTGGTCGGGAAGCAGCTTTGGCGATTCGTAACATATTTCTGCAGTGCGGGCATAGTAGCCGAACACAACGGTAATAGCTGCCAATACAACTATTATTAGTATCCGGTTACGTAATATAAAGCGTGAAATGGTTGCCCACATATTTTAGTTGTTAGTTGTTGTTTTTTGTTAAGGAGGTGAAATTAATCAATATAACAATATAACGTAATTTATTTTGGAAAAAGCTATTGCTAAATTAATTATTCAAGGTGGAATTATAGTTTCAATTTGTAAGATTAATTCAATCGATTTAGAAATTTAGATACAAGTAGTCCTATCTAATTGAATAAGAAAGAATCAAAAAGAAAATAAATGTACTTTTGCAAAATGGAATCCATTAAAAAACTATCCTTTATATTAATTGTATTTATTACAAGCTGCTCCCGTGTTCACTTTGACACTCCTATGCCGGAAAAGTCCAACGTTGTAAAAGCATTTCCACTTGAGCTTGTTGGCAGCTATTATTATGCCGACAGTATTATGAACAGCGATGATAAAGAGGTTTATTACAACAAGAATTATTTTGGTGATTTATATAAAAGCCGCGATTCAATAAATTATATTTCTGCAAATGTTTCCATTTCAGCTACCGTTGCATACTACTATATAAATTATTATTCATTTTATAAAATGGCTAAAGTAGATACTGCCAGATTAACATTAAAACATAAAAACGAGAAAAAGTCAATTGATGGTAAATATGTAATATTCGCGGGAAGTCTTGCCGATACATTGCTTAATCTCTCTAAAGAAGATAAGTTGAAATTATTTAACGGCACGTATTATTTTAATCGCTGCGGTGCAAATAAGGATTGGGAAATATTTCAATTTGCATTAAATAAAGACCATTCCTATTCAATTAACCTGACTAACGAGGAGGATGAAAAACTTCTGAAAGGTAATAGAATAGATACCATTAGGACATTTAATTCCTACATTCATTTAACAGATGAAATGTTCAAGGAATTTGTTCAAAAGGGAGGATTCAGAACAAGATATAAATTGATAAAATCAAGGATGTAAGCCTGAGCTTGTCATCCTGAGCTTGTCGAAGGACTAAATCCTATAACATTTTCAGGTTTTCAAATCCTCACATCTTCAAATTAAATTACCTTTGCCGTCCAATAAATTAAAAAATGGAAAATAAAAGAGTACGATTACGTTTTGCACCTAGCCCCACAGGCGGCTTACACATGGGTGGAGTGCGCACAGCATTATTCAGTTATTTATTTGCCAAAAAACATAATGGCGATTTTATATTGCGTATTGAAGATACTGACCAAACCCGCTACGTTAAAGGCGCCGAAGAATATATTATAGAATCATTAAAGTGGTGCGGCATCGAACCTAATGAAGGCGTAGGTTTTGGCGATGGCCCGTATGCTCCTTACCGCCAAAGCGAGCGCAAAGAGCTTGGCATCTATGCTAAATATGCGAAACAATTGATTGATGGCGGACATGCTTATTATGCCTTTGATACCAATGAAGAACTGGATGCAATGCGTAAACGGTTGGAAGCCGCTAAAGTAGTCGCTCCGCAATATAATTCGGTATCGCGCCAGAATATGCGCAACTCATTGACACTATCCGAAGATGAAGTAAAAAAACTGCTCGATGCCGGAACGCCTTATGTCGTGCGGCTTAAAGTGCCAAGAAATGAAGAGATACGTTTCCATGATATTATTCGCGGCTGGGTAGTTGTGAATTCTACTCAGGTAGATGATAAAGTTTTATTGAAGAGTGATGGCATGCCAACTTATCATTTGGCGCACATTGTAGATGATATTGAAATGGAAATATCTCATGCTGTTCGTGGCGAAGAATGGTTGCCGTCAGCTCCTGCTCATATTTTAATATATCGCTATCTGGGGAAGGAAGACGTAATGCCAAAGTTGGCACACCTTCCATTAATTTTAAAACCGGATGGAAACGGGAAACTTTCAAAGCGTGATAAGTCGGGAATACCGATGTTTCCGCTCAACTGGTTTGACGAACGGACAAACGAAAGCTATGTAGGTTATCGCGAATCAGGTTTTTTCCCTGAAGCATTTGTCAATATGTTGGGCATGCTTGGCTGGAATCCAGGTACTCCGCAGGAAATATTTTCGTTACAGGAATTGATAGAAGCATTTTCATTTGAACGGGTAAATAAATCAGGAGCTAAATTCGACCCTGAAAAAACAAAGTGGTTCAATCAGCAATATTTAAGAAAGAAAAGTGATGCGGAGTTGGCAGAATTATTTCTTCCAATACTAAAAGAAAATGGAGTATCGGCCGAGACATCATATATAGAAGGAGTATGCAGACTGGTAAAAGAGAAAGCACATTTCGTAAATGAGTTTTGGGCTGGTGGAAGTTATTTCTTTATTGCTCCTACAAGTTACGATGAGAAAGTAATTGCGAAGAAATGGAATGAAAATTCGAAAGGTGTTTTCACTAAATTAATAGAAGAGTTTACCGCATTGAATGTATGGGACGCAACAACAATACACAATGCAATAGTTGAAACGGAAACAAAAACTTCTGCTAAAGTTGATTTGCAACTGTTACGCGTACTTACTTCTGGCGCAGCCGGAGGACCTGCAATACACGATATGCTTGTATTGCTTGGAAAAGAAGAGGTAATTAAAAGATTGAATAGCGCTTTACAAACTCTAAATTCTAATTCCTAAATTATAAATAAGCAATGCACAAAGTAATAGTAGAAGGAATAAAAGTGTATGCTTACCACGGCTGCATGGAAGAAGAAGCTAGGCTGGGCGGCAATTATGTGGTTGATGTAACCATTGAAACTGATTTTACTGAAGCCGCCAAAACAGATGATTTAAGTAAAACAGTTGATTATGTTACTGTTTGCGAGATAGTAAAAGCTGAAATGGCGATACGTTCCAAATTAATAGAACAAGTAGGAAAACGAATAGTAGATAGAATAAAGAAAGAAATAAAAGGAGTTCTGAAAATAAAAGTAAAGGTAAATAAGCTTAATCCTCCAATAAATGGAGTGGTAAGTTGTGTGAGTATAGAAATAGAAGAATAAGTTGTTGTTTCGAAATAATTTTTACCTTTGCGCTTCTTAAAAATAAAAGGTCCTGTGGCCGAGTGGCTAGGCTGAGCTCTGCAAAAGCTCCTACTGCGGTTCGAATCCGCACGGGACCTCAACCATAAAAGCAAAACCCTTACAAATCATAAGTTTGTGAGGGTTTTGTTTTTGAAGGGATCGATTCGGGGGTCGGTTGAAGCAAAATATCTTTATTTACTCAACTCTAAATCGACTGAAAAATTGTGATTGTTTTTGCCTTTCATATTTTTATAAAAGTCCATTATTTCCTTCATGTCCTTTTTATAATCACCTGTAGGGTAAATAACTTTATCAATTCCCGTTGATTTAGTTTCGTAATTAATAAAAGCTAAAGCTATAGGAACATTCGCTTTTAGGGCAACGTAATAAAACCCTGTTTTCCATTTCTCCACTCTCGAACGAGTACCTTCGGGAGTAATTACAAGTCGAAGTTCCTCTCTTTCAGCAAACAAATCAGCCATTGCATGTACTGTACTATTTTTATCTCCAGACACTTTATGTTTTTGTCTATCGATTGGGATAGCTCCTAATGAAAGAAAAATTCTTTTAAAAGGAAACTTTACCCATTCTTTCTTTATAATGAAGTTTTGTTTTAGTTTCATTATTGATACTGTTCCCATTCCGAACGGGAAGTCCCAATTACTTGTATGTGGTGCAACCACAATTACACATTTCTTAATATCGTCCGGTAGAAAGTGGGTTACCTTCCATCCACATAATTTGAAAAATAATTTAAACATAAATTTGAATTATTGCGAAAGTATTGTTTTTAAGATTACGGATGAATGAAATGCAGTTAAATATTTTATTGAAAAGAATTTATCGAGATTAAATCAAAACTCAAATAAGTGATTTATAGTTAAATCCTATTTGTAATACGCGTAGTTTTACTTACTTTTGTTTGAAGTTGAGAATGATTAAACACAAATGCGAGTTAAACATTACTTATTATTCTTGTTTTTTGCTTTTCTTTCACTAAAGAATTTCGCTACTCACATTGTGGGTGGTGATATGTATTACGATTGCCTTGGTGGCAACAATTACCAAATCACTTTAAAGCTTTACCGCGACTGTTATAACGGACAGGCTCCTTATGATAACCCTGCAACAATATTTATTTTTGATAATGCAGGTAATTTTGTGGACAGTGTTGAAATTCCTTTTCCAGGTTCTGTGCAATTGCCTTCACCAGTTACCAGTCCTTGTTTCACTCCGCCTACAAATATTTGTGTGGAAGAAGCAATTTATCAAACCACAATTAATCTGCCTCCTTTGGCAGGTGGATATGATATAATGTATCAGCGATGTTGCCGAAATATTACCATTCTTAATTTGGTTAATCCCGGCAATGTAGGCTCCTCCTATATTGCCCATATTCCTGACCCTGCAATATCAATATGTAACAGTAGCCCGCGATTTAATAATTTCCCGCCGATATTTGTTTGCGCCGGTGTTCCTTTGGTATTCGACCATTCCGCTACTGACCTTAACGGAGATTCGTTATACTACCAGTTTTGCGACCCGTATATCGGCCTCGACCCTAACTGCCCAATGCTTGGTTCAGGCGCTAGTTCACCTTGTCCTATTATTGCTACGCCTCCTCCTGTAAGTTTTGTTCCGTGGCTTGCTCCTTATTCTGGAAGTTATCCAATGAGTTCTTCCCCGGCAATGGCCATAAATCCTCATACCGGTTTACTTACCGGAACTCCCAATATGATTGGACAATGGGTGGTTGGTGTCTGCGTAAGCGAATATCGGAATGGAGTTTTAATTGATGTAAACAAACGTGATTTTCAGTTTAATGTAGTTAATTGCCCAAATATTCCGGTGGCTTCTATTCCTGCGCAACAGTCATTCTGCAATGGTTTTACAGTCAATTTCAATCAATCCAGTCTTAATGCTTTTACATACCATTGGGATTTCGGGGTACCCGGAATTGCCACTGATACTTCAGATATATGGGCTCCAACCTATACTTACTCCACTCCCGGAACGTATACGGTTACGCTTACCATCAATCCCGGTCAGCTATGTGCCGATACTGCAACAAGTGTTTTTATTATCGACTCACTGCTGAATCCTTCATTCACGCCACCGGCAGGACAATGTATAAATCACAACAACTTTAACTTTTCTGCCGCAGGCATATTCAGCAATACCGCTACATTTCTTTGGAACTTCGGAAACGCAACACCGGCAACCAGTACACAGCAGAATCCTTCGAACATAGTTTTTAATTCTGCAGGTGCAATACCTGTTACACTTACTATTTCAGAATATGGATGTACGAAATCCTATACGGATACTGTTCATGTATTTCCGAAGCCTGTCCCCATTTTCACCACCTCCACCAATGTCAGCTGTATCCTAAATCCTGTTCAGTTTGTAAATACTTCTACCGGTAATGCTCCATTAAGTTACTTCTGGAATTTTGCCAACGGCTTTACTTCTACTCTGCAAAACCCTGTAACCACTTATAATACGGTAGGCACTTATAATGTAAGTCTCGTAGTTACCAGCGGACAAGGATGTATGGATTCCATCACATTGCCGAATCAGCTTGTGGTGCAAAATCCGCCTGTAGCATCATTTACAGCTACTCCAGTATGTTCTAATTACCAGGTTGACTTTGCCGAAACTTGTACTGGTTCTGTTTTTTATCAATGGAATTTAGGCGACCCTTTTACTATAAACGATACTTCCAGCCTTGCTTCGCCCACATGGGCGTTTCCCGGACCAGGAACCTATACTGCCACACTTACCATTAATCCCGGAACATCCTGCACTGCCACTGTTTCCGATTCATTTCTTATTTATCCCAACCTTGTTCCGCAGTTCAATCCTCCTGCTGGACAATGTTTGATAGGCAACAATTTTTCTTTCGCCGGAGGTGGAACGTTTACCAATAACAGCACTTTCTCTTGGAACTTCGGTACGCATGCCACTCCTTCAGGAAGCACTCAACTCAACCCGACTAATATTATTTACGATTCCATCGGAACTTATCCCGTTACTTTTTCTATCAGCGAACATGGCTGCACCGTGAGTGTTACCAATAATGTGCTTGTATATCCGAAGCCTTATGCTAATTTTGGGTTGCAATCGCCTATCGGATGCGCTATGTATGGCGTTCAGTTTCTCGACAGCTCGTTTGCTACCACTCCATTAACATACTTCTGGACGTTTGGAAACGGGCAGACTTCCACACTTCAAAATCCGCAGGTAATCTACCCTACTCCGGGTAATTACCCAATCACATTAATTGTAACTGACCTGCGTGGCTGCAAAGATACCGTTACTTCTTCCGTTCCGCTTGCTGTATATCCTGTTCCACAGGCAGCTTTCAGCGTTACTCCGAAAGATACTTCCGTTTATTTCCCGAATATAACGATGGCAGACCAAAGTACAGGAGCTGTTGGATGGCAGGTGTATTGGGGCGATGGCAGTCACGGCACCAATCCCGATACGATACATCATTATAGCAATCCGGGGCAATATATTATTATGGAAGTGGTGGTAAACCAGTATGGATGTTATGATACGGCATATTCCACCGTGGATATTCTGCCGCAATATTTATTCTGGATTCCCAATGCGTTTACTCCCGGAAATGCCGATGGATTGAATGATATATTTAAGCCTGTGGTGCTGGGCGTACACAATTATAACTTCTATATTTTCGACCGTTGGGGCGAAATGCTTTATCATACCACTAATTTTCAGGAAGGCTGGAACGGTTATTTTAAAGGCGTTATATGTCCTAATGATGTATATGTATATAAAATAACTTTTGACGATGATGTGGAAAACGCCGACCATAAATACATTGGGAAAGTAACGATTGTGAGGTAGGGGATTAGTTTATTTGTCATTAGTTTATGTGAAATAAAGAAGCTCCGTAGAAATACGGAGCTTTTTTATTTGATTGTTTTTTATTGATTACTGTTATTAATTCATTATAGTTTGGTATTAAAACCTTAAATCTTATAACTCACACCTTTTTGTTCATCTGGTGTACCTTTTTAAAAAAACTCACACGTTTTGAATAATTTAGTGCACGTTTCTTCCCAAAACTTGCATGTTTTTTTTAAAACTCACACGTTTTTGGAAATTTGATGCACGTTTTGACACAAATCGTGTATGTTTTGTGTCAAAAATTGTGAGTTTTTTTAAAAAGGTACACGTTTTAGGTCAAAACGTGCAGGTTGTCCTAAAACACTTGTTAATACTACATTATCTTAAAGTGCTTTTGTTACTCTATGAAAAATATTCAGAAATTTGTTTGTTTGATGGCCCAAAAGCCAATAATGTTTTTCATAAACTTAATTATACTATCCTAAAAGACCCGACTGGCGAGTGCCCCACTCATGCCAATTATTAAGTGGTGTCCCACCACAACACAAATTACTTAAACTTTATAAATAACTATACACTACCAACTGCGCCCGATTGAACCAAAAATCCTTTTCTTTGCCTTTTTCGGGCAAAGAAAAGATTGAAGGGGAAAGCGGGAAGGAACTTGATAATATGCAGAAAGGTGATTCGCCAAAATGAAAAAATTCTTTTCTATATCGGTAAGAGTTTTTTAATTAAAAAGAAGAAAGACGTAAAAAAAGTATATTTGTAAAAAATTAAAAAGCGTTTAGACTTTTGAAATAAAAACAGATGAATAAAATAGTAAAAAATGCAGAGGAAGCCATCCGCGATATTAAGGATAATGCAACTATTATGCTTGGTGGTTTTGGTTTGTGCGGCATACCGGAAAATAGCATTGCTGCACTTGTAAAAAAAGGAGTAAAAGGGTTAACTTGTATTTCTAACAATGCCGGAGTGGATGATTTCGGTATTGGGCTGATGCTGCAAACACGACAAGTGAAGAAAATGATTTCTTCTTATGTTGGCGAAAACGAGGAGTTCGAAAGGCAAATGCTTACAGGCGAACTGGAAGTAGAACTGATTCCGCAAGGCACATTAGCTACCAGATGCTTGGCAGCAGGATATGGAATGCCGGCAATATTTACTCCTGCCGGTGTTGGTACGGAAGTAGCAATAGGTAAAGAATCACGTAAGTTTATGGTAGATGGTGTGGAGAAAGAGTTTCTGATGGAAATGGCTTTTGATGCTGACTTTGCTATTGTAAAAGCATGGAAAGGAGATCCGCATGGGAATCTTGTTTTCAGAGAAACAGCAAGAAATTTTAATCCGATGATGGCAATGGCAGGAAAAATAACTATTGCTGAAGTTGAAGAACTTGTTCCTGCCGGCGAATTAAACCCCGACAATATCCATACACCAGGAATTTATGTGCATCGGATTTTTCAGGGAGTAAATTATGAAAAGCGGATTGAGCAAAGAACTGTTAGAAAAAAATAATTAGATGTGCTGATTATTAATGTGCTGATTTTAATTAGCACATCAGTACATTTGCAAATTAACTCATCAATAATTATGTTAGATAAAGTAGGAATTGCAAAAAGGATTGCAAAAGAAATTAAGGATGGCTATTACGTAAATCTTGGAATAGGCATTCCAACATTAGTAGCTAATTATATTCCAAAAGGAATGAATGTAGTGCTTCAGTCGGAAAATGGTTTACTCGGAATGGGACCATTTCCTTTTGAAGGAGAAGAAGATTCCGATTTAATAAATGCAGGAAAGCAAACAATAACAACTGTTGCAGGCTCTGCTTTTTTTGATTCGGCAATGAGCTTTGGAATGATACGAGCACGCAAAGTAGATTTAACAATACTTGGCGCCATGGAGGTGTCCGACGATGGAGATATTGCGAATTGGAAAATACCTGGCAAAATGGTGAAAGGGATGGGAGGTGCCATGGATTTAGTTGCTTCAGCAAAGAATATTATTGTGGCAATGCAGCATGTGAATAAAGCCGGCGAATCAAAATTATTACCCAAATGTGATTTGCCATTGACAGGAATAAGATGTGTAAAAAAGATAGTTACCGAATTAGCTGTACTTGATGTAACTCCTGAAGGATTTCGTCTGTTGGAACGTGCACCCGGAATAAGTGTGGAACAAATAAAAAATGCAACAAGAGGCAGACTGGTGATTGAAGGAAATATCCCTGAAATGGTTATTGAATAGAAAAATTTTTTAGTAAGGATGATGTTGATTTTCCAAAGAATAAAGTCGTCCTTTTCAATCACACTTCTATTAATTTGTTTTACGCTTCTTTTCTCAGATTACAATTACAGATGGAAAGGGGAACAATGGAAATACACTGTAAATACAGATGCTTATTTTTATTACCGCTATCTGCCTTCCATCTTTATAAATCATCATTTAGAAACAAAATCCGAAAATCCACAGGCGATAAAATATTATATAGGCACTTCTATTTTCGAGTTGCCTTTTTTTGGAATTGCTTGTTGCTTTAGTTATCTATTTCACCAACCAATTGACGGATATTCATTCTTATTCCCTGTTTTTATTTCTATAGGAACATTATTCTATCTATTATGGGGTTTGTATTTCTTTGGAAAGTTTCTACGCCTCTATTCTTTCCCTGAATGGATAATTTCTTTACTACTACTTGCTTTAACTTTTTGTACCAATATTTTTTATTATACCGTAATTGCACCAGGTTGGTGCCATATTATTGCATTGGGGCTCGTTTGCTTTTTGTTATATCATATCAAGAAATTATTTACTCATTTTAATAAAAGAAGTTTTTTATTAATAATCGCAGCTACTTCATTCTTATTTTTTGTTCGACCTACAGACATCATTGTTTTATTAATTGCACCCTTTCTTTCCTCAAGTAGAGAAAATATTAATGAAACATTAACACTGCTATTTAAGGAAAGAAAAACAATTTTAATTGCCTTAATTATTGCTGCAATCCCATTGATTATCCAACTTTCAATATATAAAATATGTACAGGGAACTTTTTTGTTTGGTCATATTCAAAAGAAGGCTTTAACTTTTTAAAACCTGAAATAGTTAATGTTCTTTTTAGCTATTCCAAAGGTTTATTTATTTACACACCGATTTGTTTTCTTTCTTTATTTGGGTTAATCAGTTTGTATAGGAAAGACAGGTTCTTGTTTTCCGGTATTATTATTTATTTTATAATTAATG